>CAZHGG010000147.1:0-9704 GCA_964531755.1 uncultured Polyangiaceae bacterium | reverse complement strand
CGTCCGCGCGCACCGAGTACATTCGCACGCATGGAGACGAGCGAGGAGGTCGCCCCGGCGGAGCGGCCCGTGCGCTGCGAGGCGCGCGGCGTGAAGAAGGCGTTCGCCGGCAACCCCATCCTCCGCGGGGTCGACGTGGTGATCCCCGAGGGCGGCTTCTCGGTGCTCGTCGGGCCGAGCGGGTGCGGCAAGTCCACGCTCCTCCGCCTCGTCGCGGGCCTCGAGGAGGCCGACGAGGGGCAGATCTTCATCAAGGGCAAGGACGTCACGCGGGCGGCCCCGCGCGACCGCGACATCGCCATGGTGTTCCAGAGCTACGCGCTCTACCCGCACCTCTCCGTCCGCGACAACCTGGCCTTCGGCCTCACCCTACGGAGCACGCCGCGCGCCGAGATCGAGCAGCGCATCCGCGAGGCGAGCGACATGCTCGGGCTCGAGAAGCTCCTCGACCGGCTCCCCAAGCAGCTCTCCGGCGGGCAGCGGCAGCGCGTCGCCATGGGCCGGGCGATCGTGCGCCGCGCGAACGTGTACCTGTTCGACGAGCCGCTCTCTAACCTCGACGCCGCGCTGCGGGCCGAGGTGCGCGTCGACATCCGCCGCCTGCACGACCGGCTCGGGGCCACGTCGCTCTACGTCACCCACGATCAGGTCGAGGCGATGACCCTCGCCGACACGCTCTGGGTGCTGAACGGCGGCCTCGTCGAGCAGAGCGGCCCGCCGCTCGAGGTCTACGAGAAGCCGAAGAGCGTGTTCGTCGCCACGTTCCTCGGGTCGCCGCCGATGAACCTCTTCGAGGGCGCGCTCACGGGCGAGGGAGGTGAGGTCTTCGTCGAGGGCCAAGGCGTGCGCGTGCGGGCGGACGCGAGCCGCCACACGCAGCTCACGCCAGGCCGCCAGGTGAAGTTCGGCGTGCGACCTCACGATCTCGTGGTGGCCGGCGAGGGGCGCGCGGCGGTGGGCGAGCTCCACGTCGAGCTGGTCGAGGCCCTCGGCTTCGAGGCCTACGCGTACGGGTGGGTCACCTCCGCCGGGCCTCGTGTCATCGCGCGATTGGCCCCCGAGCACGCGCGGCGGGCCCGCGTGGGCGACGTCATCCCCGTGGCCGCGGAGCGCGAGCGCCTGCACCTCTTCGACGCCGAGACCGGGCGCGCGCTGCCATGAGCCGCTCGCGCTCGCTGGCCGCGGCCCGCCCCCTCGCGGCGCGCCTGGTCCTCGCGTGGCTGGTCGCCGTCGTGTCGCTCGTCGCGGGCGTGGCCAGCCTCGGCGGGTGCGCTGGCACCGGGCGCCCTCGCGTGGTGCTCTGGCACGCCTACCGCGGCAAAGAAGAGGAGGCGCTCCGCCAGGTGCTCGCCGCGTTCCAAAAGGAGCAGGGCGTCGACGTCGAGGCGCTCGCCATCCCCTTCGACGCCTACGCCGCCAAGCTCGAGGCCGCGGTGCCGCACGCGCACGGCCCCGACGTCTTCATCGACGCGCACGAGCGGCTCGGCTCGTACTTGCAGAATACACTCGTCGCGCCCGTCGGCGACGCGGTGCCCCCGGCGGACGTCGCCACGTACGACCCGGCCGCGCTCGCCGCCGCCACCGTCGGAGGCCAGCTCTACGGCGTGCCCCTCGCCCAGAAGTCGCTCGCGCTCTTTGTGAACGACAAGCTCGTGCCACAGGCGCCGACCTCGTTCGAGGCGCTCGCGCGGCGCGGGGATCTGCCGAAGGGGAGCTACCCGGTCGCCTTCGAGTCCGAGGGGGCGTTCTCGCACGCGCCGCTGCTCCACGCCTTCGGCGGGCGCATGCTCGACGACGCGGGACACTTCGCCGCCACGGGCCCGGAGGCCGAGGCGTCGCTCGCGTTCCTGCTCGGCCTGCGGCGCGCCGGCGCCGTGCCCGAAGAGCCGAGCGGCGCGCTCGTGAGCGAGCTGTTCGCGACCGGCAAGCTCTCCGCGGTCGTCAGCGGCCCGTGGTTCCTCGCCGACGCGAAGAAGGCGCCGAGCTACCGCGTCTACCCGCTCCCGCGCCTGCGCGAGACCGGCGACGCGCGGCTGCGCGCGTTCCTCACCGTGGAGCTCGCCCTGCTCGCCCCCGAGGGCGCCAAGAACCCGCACGCCCGGGCCCTGGCGCGGCACCTCGGGGGCCTCGCCTCCGCGCGCGTCCGCGCGACCGTGGGCAAGCAGGTCGTCGCGACCACGGCCGCGTGGGATGACCCGGCCGTGAAGGCCGACCGCGACCTCGCCGCCTTCCACGAGGCCGCCACCGAGAGCGTGCCGATGCCCACGTCGGTGTCGATGCGCGCCGCCTGGGTCCCCCTCGACCAGGCGATCAAGAAGACCCTCCGCGGCGACGCCTCGCCCCACGACGCCCTCGAGGAGGCCCGCGCGCGGTTCGACGACGCGATGAAGCCGCCGCCGCCGAGCCCCTCGCCCACGCCCCTCCTCGTCGCGATCTCGGCCGTGCTCGTCGGCCTCGCGCTCCTGGCGGTGAAGAACGCGCGCGCGCCGGGCTTCCCCTCGCGCCTGCGCGCCTCGCTGCCCGCCTACCGCTACGTCGCCCACGCCGCCGTGGTCGTGTTCGTGCTCGTCGTGCTGCCCCTCGTCGCGGGCGCGCTGACGTCCTTCTTCGCGGGCACTCGCAACGCGCCGCAGTACGTTGGCCTGACAAACTATGTCATGGTGCTCACGGCGCGCGGAGGCCCGCTCCTCGGCAGCGGCTCGTTCTGGCTCACGCTGCTCGTCACCGTGCTGTGGACCGTCGTCAACGTGACGTTCCACCTGGGCATCGGCCTCGGGCTCGGCGTGCTCCTGTCGCGCCCGCTGCTGCGCCTCAAGGCGCTCTACCGCGTGCTGCTCATCCTCCCGTGGGCCGTGCCCTCGTACGTCACCGCGCTCGCCTGGAAGGGCATGTTCCACCGGCAGTACGGCGCCATCAACGCGCTGCTCCACGTGCTCGGCGCCGAGCCCGTCTCCTGGTTCTCGCGCTTCTCCACGGCGTTCTCGGCGAACGTGGCCACCAACGTGTGGCTCGGGTTCCCGTTCATGATGGTCGTCACGGTGGGCGCGCTCACGGCGGTGCCGAAGGACGTGCTCGAGGCGGCCGAGGTCGACGGGGCCACGCGGTGGCAGCGCTTCCGGCTCGTGGTGATGCCCCTCGTGGCGCCGGCCCTGCTCCCCTCGGTGGTCCTCGGCAGCGTGTGGACCTTCAACATGTTCAACGTGGTGTTCCTCGTGTCCGGCGGCGAGCCCGACGGGCAGACCGACATCCTCGTGAGCGAGGCGTACCGCTGGGCCTTCACGCGGAACGCGCAGTACGGCTACGCGGCGGCGTACGCCGTGCTCATCTTCGGGCTGCTGCTGCTTGGGTCGAAGGCGATGCAGCGGCTCGGGCGTGGCGCCGAACAAGGGGCGAGGTAGCCGTGGATCGCAAGCCCTCCCTGCTCGAGTCGGCGCTCGTCCACACGGTATTGCTGCTGGCCGTCGGGTTCGCCGTGTACCCCATCCTCTGGGTCATCTCGCTCGCGTTCTCCGAGAGCGGGCTCTCCGCGTCGAGCGGCGCGCTCCCGGTCCCGCACGACCCGTCGCTCGCCAACTTCCGCGCCGTCACCGGCGTGCGCGAGGGCGGCGACGGCGGCACGCTGTTCCTCATCCAGCTCGGCAACAGCCTCGTCGTGTCGCTCGCCACCGCGTTCGTGGCCGTCGTGATCGCGACGCCCGCGGCGTACGCGCTCGCGCGCTTCGAGTTCGTCGGGAAGAAAGCAGGCATGAGCACGCTGCTCGCCACGCAGATGTTCCCCACGGTCGCGAGCGCGGTGCCGCTCTACCTGCTCCTCGAGACGCTCCACCTGCTCGACTCGCGCGCGGGCCTCGTGCTCGTGTACGCGACGACCTCGGTCCCGTTCGCCATCTTCCAGCTCCGCGGCTCGTTCGAGACCATCCCCGTCGAGCTCGAGGAGGCCGCGATGGTCGACGGCGCCACGCGCGCCCAGGCCTTCCTCCGCGTCGTGCTGCCTGCGGCGCGGCCGGCCATCGCCGTCACCGCGCTCTTCGCGTTCATGAGCGCGTGGAACGAGTTCATCCTCGCCGCGACGCTGCTCTCGCGAGAGACCGCCTTCACGCTCCCCGTGCTCCTCCAGCGCTTCGTGGGCGAGCACGACGCCGCGTGGGGCCCGTTCGCCGCGGGCGCGATCCTCGTCAGCGTGCCCGTGATGGCGCTCTTCTACCTCGCCCAGAAGCAGCTCGTGGGCGGCCTCACGGCGGGTGGCGTGAAGGGGTAGGAGCGTCTCTCGCACGACGCGGGAGGAGGGCCGCGGCGATCACCGGCTACCTCGGCGCCGCGAGCCTGCCACATACCGACAAGCCCGAGAGGCTCGAAGCCGCTCCCGTGGTTGAGCGCGGTCGCGTGGAGGTCCTCGCCAGCGGCGTGACGCGCCCCTGAACGCGTGCGACCGACCGCGGCGTGCGCGCGTGTGCCCACCCCGAGCGGCTGTCGGGTCGCGTCACGGGTCGCCGCCCGCGGCGTCTTGGGAGTCCGGCCCGGCGTCCAGCGGGTCGCCGTCGGGGGTGTCGTGGGCGTCTGGCGGTCCGCGAGTGCCCGCGTCCGGGTCGGTCGCGTCAGGACCCGAGGCGTCGTCCCGAGGACTCGAGCTGGGACACGTGCCGGCCGAAGCGCCCAGGGCTTCGCACCTTCGCTCGCCAATCACGATCGGCGCCTTTGGCGCACTGTTCGGCTTCGTGCACATACAAATGTATTCGTGCCCATGGCAGTCTACAAGCACGCGGGACGGCATTACCTCGCCGAGTCGATAGGCGCCTCCGTCGTAGACGCAGATCACCTGCGGCGCCTCCGGTTCGTGTCGCTCGCCCGACGTGCACGCAATCGCCATCACCACGGCGAAAAGGCTCGCCCCGCGTGGTGGTGAGGGAGGGCTCATGTCCCGTCCCCCGCGTCGCCCGCGTCAGGGTCGCCGGCGTCGCCCGCGTCGGGGCACACGAGCTTCGTGCAGAGCAGGCGCGCGTCAACCCACACTTGGCGATAGTTCACGTCTCGCGGAGCGACCACATCCTCCCCATGGTAGTAGTATTCGCATGTACAGGTGTTGCACCCATCGCCGGCGGGCACGGGGCGACTGCCGCGCCCGAGCGAGACCGCGCTCTCGTCCCTACCGACCACGCACCTAGGTTCTTGGCAGGGCTTGGCCGGACAGAAGAAATCGCCGGAACCTTCGCACGTGCAGTGGAGGCCGCAGCCGATCGTTATTTGGGTACCCGACGGGTAGGTACGCCCGGCCCACTCACATGCCGCGGGGGCGTCGACGCGACGGGCGTCCCTGCCGTCGGACGTCGCTGGCTGCGATGGGGTCGGTCGTGCACCCAGGCCAGAGAGCGGGGAGCGCGAGCGCGGCGCTGAGAGCGATCGCCGCCGGAAGCCAACGGCGTCCCCGCGTGGTGGGGAGGGATGCGCGCGGCCCGAGCGAAGATGGGCTAGACACCGAAGGAAGCTCCATCAACGCGCGCGCCAAACCGGAGATCGCGCGCGTCGGCCATGGTTAGGAATGTCGAAGGCTCACGAGTGTCAGGGCAGCAGAGCGGAGTCCACACGTCGAAGTCGCCGTCAGATTCAATGGCTGGGTGACGGCGCGGGTGGCACCGGGGCGTGGTTTGCCCGCGCGCAGGTCGCCTCGACGGCCGCGAGCCGCGCCTTGAGGCCCTCAAGCTCCTTGGCTTGGGCCTGGTAGGCCGCGGCGGTCGCCGAGACCAAGCTGTAGAGGTTGACGCGCTGGTTCTCATGGTCAACGAAGGACGCACTGGGCACGTCTTCGATGACGATGCCCACGGTGGGGGTGACACCGTCGCCCTGGGTCTTGTAGCGGTACCGGACCAGGGGGAGGTCACGGATCTCGCGGGCGGCTGCGGCGACCTCGTCCGGGGTTAGGTACTCGATGTGCTTCTTCACCCTCGCGGTGGACCCAGGGCAGCCCGTGCTCCCCTGCGCCTCCGGAAGGCAGGACATATGCTCCGCGACAAGGAAGCACACTGTCGAAGCGTCAGTGACATGGTGACCGACGAGCGGCCCGCGGACCAAGCAATTCAGGTCGCCAAGTTGACAGGGCGTGCCAGCGCGGATGCCTTGCTCGGCACACGTCAACTCTGCCGAGGGTGTTTCGGCCGACGGACGCAACTCGATGCAGTCCTGCAACCCTTGACCGAGCAAGCGGAAGTTCAAACAGTCTGGTGCGTAGGCACGGGGGCCGCCGCTGTCTGGAGGGGCCGCCGTTCCCGCGTCAGAAGGAACAGGTGCTGTCGAGCATCCACCGACCGTCGCCAGCAGGGTGGCGAGGGAGAGCAGCGCAAGGTTCTCGACCGCCCAGGCGAACGTCGCGCGCCGGTGGTTCACGGCGACACCAGCGCCCCGCAGAGCCGGCGAGGTGCCGCTGTTGCGCTCGCCGATGTCAAGTCTGCGCCATCTCGCATATCGATCCACATTCCGTACAGCCCGCCCAGCCGCAGTCTACTCGCGAATACCCACGTGTGGCAGGGGCGTGCGCGCGACGTGACGCGCCTCGCGCTCTACGCGGCGCATGCGCTGTCGCTCACGCGCACCTGCGCTTCGCTCGCCCATGCCCCAACCCCCCGTGGAGTCGTAGCGCATGCGGGGCGACGCGCAAGGTCGAGTTCGCTCGTCGGCAGAACATCTTTGGCTCGCGCCCAGATCACGTTGCCATACCTCAATACGAAACTTACCACGCCGATGGGAGTTCGGAGAGCATGGTGGCGGTGGGAGCTGCGGTGTCCGGGAGCCCGGCCCGGAGACCGTGGTGCCGGCCTTCGCTACGGTCCCGCAGCCCATGGTTCCGATCGCGTGCTCCGCGCGCGAGCCCGCCCGGTGGGCTTTCGCACTCTCCGGTGCCCCGCCATTCATGGCGGGGGGAGAGGATAGAGAGCATGCTACGGCCGGCTCTCTTGCGAGCTTGCGAGCGATGGCCCGAAGTTTTCTTGCCCGAAAAACTTGGCCCCGCGTCCCGTCTTCCTTTGTCCTCGGTGCATGCGCACCAAAGTTGCCCCCGTCGAGCCTCCGACCTCGCGTGTCCCCGAGCGTCGGGCCGCTGTCGATGGTCGCGCCGACCGCCGTGCGGGGGACGACCGACGCGCCTTTCCACGCCCCGAAGGGCGCCGCCGCGGCGGCGGTCGCCGCGCCACCGATCCGAAGGAGATCTAGGAACATGAAGCTCTCACTCCGTCGCCCCGGCACGCATCCACCGCCCGCGCCGCTCCCCGGCTCGCCGGGCTGAGGCGCGCTGTCAGCGGGCGCGCGCGCGGCACAGCGCCGCCGCGAGCTCCACGAACCCCTGCCCGCGCTCGGCCGCGGTCACGTAGCGCGGCGGCACCGCCAGCTGCGGGAGCGACGTGGCCACGTTGGCCACGCCGAACGTCGCGTGGAACGCGGCGAAGCAGGGCGCGTCGTTGCCGCTGTCGCCCACGTAGGCGTACCGCGCGAGCGCGCGCCCGGGATCGACCCCGAAGCGCTCCCGCAGGAAGCCGACCGCGCCGCTCGCCTTGTCCTCCACGTCGTACGTGGCGTGCACGTGCACGCTCGAGCGCGAGGTGCGAGCGCCGAACGCGCGCACCTCGGCTTGCAGGGCGGCGATCCGGTCGGCCGGCAGGTGCACGCGCTCGCCGATGTCCCACGTGACGTCGGACACCCGCGCGTCCACGTCGTCCGTGAGCCTCGCCTCGGGCACGACGTCGCGCATGCGCTCGACGAGGCGCCCGAGCCGCACCCGCCGCGCGCGCCGGTCTTCGGCCGAGCACCGATCGAGCCGCGTGACGTGCTCTCCCTCGCGGATCACGGCGATCGGGCCGTTCTCGGTCACGACGCCGTCGATGGGCCACTGCCGCGCGAGCAGCTCACCCCAGCCGCTCGGGCGCCCAGTGACCGCGATCAGCCGGAGGCCGGAGCGGGCGAGCGCGAAGAGGCTCGCGTACGCCGCCTCCTCGAGCCTGCCTCGCGTGAGCAGGGTGTCGTCGAGATCGAAGAGGAGCCCCTCGAGCCGCCGGGCCTCCTCGTCGGGGAGCGCGCTCAGCGGCCTCATCGGGGCCCGATCTCCGCGATGAGCGCCTTCAAGTAGAGCCCCTCGGGGAACGCCGCGCCCACCGGGTGATCGGCGCCCTGGAAGTGCCGCTCGAGCACGACGGCGCTCGTGTTCGAGCGCTGCGCGCCGAGCGCGAGCGCGCGGGTGAGCGCGTGGAGGTCGACCGCCGCCGAGCAGGAGCAGAAGATGAGCTTGCCCCCCGGCTCGACCGCGCTCGTCGCGAGCTGCGCGAGCTTCGCGTACGCCTGGAGCGCCTGGTCTCGCGAGGCGCGCGAGGGCGCGAGGCGCGGCGGATCGCACACGACCAGCGAGTAGGCGCCGTGGGCGTCGCGGAGGGCGTTTCGCGCGTCGTTCTTCGCGTACGAGATCGAGGCCGCGAGGCCGTTCTCGACGGCGAGCGTGGCCCCCACCTCGACGGCCAGCGCGCTCTCGTCGACCGCGTCGACGTGCCGCGCGCCGCCCCTCGCGGCGGCCATCGCGAACGACCCGACGTACGAGTAGGCGTCGAGCACTCGCCGCCCAGAAGGGCCTCGGCATAGCTCCTCGACCCGGGCGCGGAGCCCGCGCTGGTCGAAGTAAAAGCCGGTCTTCTGCGCGAGCTCGGGGGGCAGCCGGTACGCGAGCCCGCGCTCGCGGAAGGCGAGGACCCCGTCGAAGTCGCCGCGCACGACGCCCCCGCGCGCCTCGAAGCCCTCGAGGCGCGCCGCGCTCTCGGGCGTGCGGTCCACGATCGCCCGCGGACGCACCACGTCCTGCAGCAGGCCGAGCAGCTGCGCCTCGCGCGTCTTCATCCCGACCGTGAGCAGCTGCACGACCAGCACGTCCGCGAACCGGTCGACGATGAGCCCCGGCAGCCCGTCGCCCTCGGAGTGCACGAGCCGGTAGCCGTCGGTCGCCGCGCCTTCGAGGCCGAGGTCCTCGCGGCGCCGGAGGGCCGCGCCGATGCGCGCGCGGAAGAAGGCCGCGTCGACGGCGACGTCCGGGTCGCGCGTGAGCAGGCGCACCGGGATCGCCGATTTCGGCGAGTAGAACCCGCGCCCGAGGAAGTTGCCACGCGGGTCCTCGACGCGCACGAGGTCGCCGGCCACCGCGCCGCCGCGCAGGTCTTGCACGGCCTGGGCGTACACCCACGGGTGCCCGGCCCACACGGGCTGGACGTGGCCCGGCTTGATGCGAAGGATGGGCTCCGGAGGATGCACGCTTGAACAGCTCTCTTTCTCGGGCTCTCTCTCAGGCGCGGCCCGACGCGGGAACGGGCGGCGACACCGGTTGTCGTCGGCCCGTGAACGCCGGTCAACATCTGAACGCGACGGCTCGCCAAAAATCGGCCACAATCGGGGTTGTGGACGTGGCACCCGAGTTGCTTCGTCCAAGCCGGTCCGTCGCACAGTCCCCCGCGCTGCGCGCTCGGCAGGAGCCCCCATGAAGCCTTCGCCCCGTTCGCCCCGTTCGCCCCGCTCGCCCCGGCTCGCCCTGCGCCTCGCCGTCGGGTCCCTCGCCGCCGTCGGTGCGCTCGTCGCCAGCCCGTCGCTCGCGCGAGCCCAGGACGCGGCGTGCCCCCCGGGCAGCTGGTTCTGCGCCGACGCCCCGCCCGCTCCCGCCACGCCCGCGCCGCTCCCTCCGCCCGACG
>CAZHGG010000146.1:0-9716 GCA_964531755.1 uncultured Polyangiaceae bacterium | reverse complement strand
CGGGCCGAGGTGCGCGACGCGGAGGCGGAGGGGGCCCGCGGAGACCCCGACGTCCACCGAAAGCGCCTCCCCCGCGGCGCCGCCAGGCCACACCTCGAGCACCGCCTGGCGCAGCCTCCCGCGGGTGGAGTCGAGCTCCTCGGCGGGCGACTTGGCGGGGGCGGCGGCGAGCGGGCGCGGCAACAGGCTCGACTCGAGCCCCTCGAGGGCCGTCGCGTCGGGCACGGCGAGCACCTCGACGCGCGGCTTCACGCCGGCCACCTGCCGGACATCGGCGTCGATACGCGCGCGCGCGCGCTCCGCGTCCTCCGCCTTGCCGAGCAGCACCAAGGCCACCTCCACCTCGCGGCGCTCCACGCGCGTGCGGCTCTGCACGACGCGGCTCGGCTCGCGCGCGAGGGTCTCCTGCACGGCCGCGCGGACCCGCACCTGCCACGCCACCTCGTCGAGGGCCCGGCGCAGGGGCACGTACACTGCGGCGAGCAGGGCGAAGGGCATGAGGAACCGGAGCACCGGTCCGCCGCGCGACTCGAAGAGCCGCGCCAGCCTGCGCGCGAGCGCCCGCGCGATCGGCGCGTCGCTGCCACGCTCGAGCTCGGTGCGTTCGAGCTCGCCGACCGGAACGCGGTTGAAGCCCGCCGCCACGAACGCGCTCGTGCCGATGACGACGATGGCCACGAGGTTCGTGAGGAAGAGGAGGGCCGCGCCCCCGGCCACGCGCCACGTCGCGATCCCCAGGCCGTAGCCGCTCGCGCAGAGCGGCGGGACGAGCGAGATGCTGATCGACGTGCCCGCGGCGGTCGCCGTGGTGTCGGAGCCCTGGCGAAGCGACGCGTACACGCCGGCGAGCGCGCAGAACCCCGCGGTGATGAGATCGAGCACAGTCGGCGACGTGCGCGCGGAGATCTCGGCGTTGAGCTCGTGGAAGGGCAGCAGCACCGTGATGAGCGCCGCGCCGCCCACGCTGACGAGCACGCTGAGGCCGATCCGACCCGCGGAGCGCAGCACGAGGAACGGCGAGCCGGTCGCGAGGCCCATCGCGAGGCCCACGATGGGGCCCATGAGCGGCGCGACGAGCATCGCGCCGATGACCACGGCCGTGCTGCCCACCACGAGGCCGAGCGTGGCGATGCCCACCGACACCACGAGCTGGAGCCAATACGATGTCGCCTCGCTCGCGTCGCGGCGGAGCATCGCCGCCACCAGCGCCGGCTTCGCCGCCTCGTCGCTCCCCAGCAGGTGGAGGAGCCTATTTTGGAGCCGAGGGATCGGGCTTGCGGGTGTCGTCGACATGGCGCAGGTGGACCCGAGCTCGGGTCGAACGCGCAAGCAGAGCACACTCGGCCACCGGCGCGAAGGTCGCTCGCCTCGCCGTGCCGGGAGCGCGGCCCGAGCGCGCCGCGGACGACCGCCTGCGCCCCCGCTTGCGCGGGCCCGAGGCCGCGGTCGTGGTAGCGTGGTCGGGTGCGGCTCCTCGCTGGTGTCCTGGTCCCGACGCTCTTCCTCGCGTGCTCCTCGTCGACCGAGCCCGCCGCTCCGACCTCGCCCCAGGCGGAGGCCGGCGCGAGCTCCCCGTCCGACGGCCCCCCCGTGTGCGCGAGCGCCCCCAAGGGCTCGACGCTGCCCGCGCCCCGCGGCGACGCCGCGGGCGCCCTCTCGGCGGACGGCAAGACGCTCGTGCTCTTCGGCGGCGACACGGCCGTGGCGCCCTGCGGCTCGGTCGCGGCCGCGGCGCACGACGGCGGCAGCTTCCTGCTCGACGTGGGCTGCGGCGACTTCACCCCGGTGGACCCGGCGCCGCCCGCCCGCGCCCGGCACGTGATCCTCTCCGACCGCGCGCGCGATCGCGCCCTGCTCTTTGGCGGTCGGACGCGGAAGGGTGGGAGCGGCCCCTACACCTTGTTCGCGGACGTGTGGGCGTTCGACTTCGCGAAGCGCGCGTGGAGCGAGCTGCCCACGCAGGGCACGGCGCCGAGCCCGCGGGCCAACCTCGCCGCCGCCGTCGACCAAGCGCGCGGCGAGCTCGTCGTGTTCGGCGGGAACACCTCGACCGACGGGCTCGCGTTCGCCCCGCAGAACGACACGTTCGTGCTCGACCTCGCGACGTCCACGTGGCGCGCGCTCGACACGCCGGCGCGGCCGCCGGCGCGCCTCTTCCACGCGATGGCGCTCGACTCGACCCAGCACGTGGCGTGGGTCATCTCCGGCGGCGACAGGAACGCGTTCGTCGGCCCGTTCCTCCGCGACGTGTGGAGGCTCGATCTCACCTCCTCCACCTGGACCAAGGTGGAGACCACCGGCGAGGCGCCGCTCGGCCTCATCAACCACGCCGCCACGTTCGACGCCGTCGGCAAGCGGGTCGTCGTGTTCGGCGGCCACGACGACGGCCAGGTCGGAAACCAGAACGAGATCTACACGCTCGACGTGGCGACGGGGGCGTGGGCCCGCCTGCCGCTCGGCGACGCGCTGAACAAGCCCTCCACCAAGGCGTGCGTCTTCGCGCCCGACTTCACCACCATCGACAAGGCCTCGCCCGAGCGGCGCAGCGCGTTCGTGTTCGCGCCTCGCCCGGACGGGCAGGGCTTCTTCGCGGGCTTCGGCAAGAGCGACTGCGGCCTGCTCGGCGACTCGCACTGGTTCTCGCTGCCCAGCCGCCGCTGGTCGCCGGTGCGCACGAGCCCCGTGGGGCTCTCGTGCCTCCGCGCTCAGGAGACGTGCTCCGGGCTCTGCGGCTGAGCCGGCGCGCGCGCCTCAGTACTTGCCGCGGATCGGCGAGACCGGGCCCGTGAACTTCTCCTTCGCGGGCTTGCCGGCGAGCTTCGGGAACGGCACCTCGGCGTCGGGCACGCTCTTGTCGGGTACCTGATCGAGCAGGTGCCGCAGCAGGTTCAGGCGCCCGCGCTTCTGGTCGTTGAAGTCGACGACGAACCACGGCGCCCACTTCTTGTGCGTCGCCTTGAACATGGCGTCGCGCGCCTTGCCGTAGGCGACGTAGTGGTCGCGCGCCTTCAGATCGATGGGCGAGAGCTTCCAGCGCTTCAGCGGGTCGGAGAGGCGCTCCGCGAAGCGCTCCTCCTGCTTGTCCTGGTCGACCGACAGCCAGTACTTCACGAGGAGCGTGCCCGCGTCGACGAGCTGGCGCTCGAACACGGGCGCCTGCTCGTAGAACGTGTCGACCTCCGCCGGCGTGCAGAAGCCCATCACCTTCTCGACCCCCGCGCGGTTGTACCAGCTCCGATCGAAGAGGGTGATCTCCCCGGCGGCGGGCAGGTGCTCCACGTAGCGCTGGAAATACCACTGCGCCCGCTCGCGATCGCTCGGCTTGGAGAGCGCGACGACGCGGCACTGGCGGGGGCTCAGGCAGTCGGCGATCGCCGAGATGGCGCCGCCCTTGCCGGCCGTGTCGCGGCCCTCGAAGACCACCACGAGGCGCGTGCCCGTGTGGCTCAGCCACCGCGCCATGGCGTTCAGCTCCACCTGGAGCGGCTCCAACGCGGCCTCGTAGTCCTTGCGCTTCATGTTGCCCATTTGCCCTCGCCCTCGTCCTGGTGCGCTCGCGCGTGCGCGACGAGCGTAGGGCCAACGCCCGGGCGCCGTGAGCGAAAAGACGCACGCGGCGGGCGTCGACGCCCGCTCACCGGGGCAGGCGGCCCCGGAGCACGCGCACCCCCAGCGTGGACGGCCGGTCGGCCGTGCGCAGCAGGGCGTGGGTCGCCGTACGGAAATCGGCCTCCGTCGCCTTGTGGATGTCGACGAAGGTCTGCGGGTTGCGGTCGACCAGCGGGAACCACGAGCTCTGCACCTGCACCATCACGCGGTGGCCGGGGCGGAACGTGTGGAGCACGTCGGGCAGCGCGAAGCGCACGCGCGCGGGCTCCCCGGGCACGAAGGCCTTGGGCGCCTCGAAGCTGTCCCGGAACTTCCCGCGCATGACCTCGCCACGGACGAGCTGCTGGTAGCCGCCGAAGCGCTGCCCGGTGGGGTTCGGCTCGGGGTCCTCCGCGTTGTCGGCGTAGACGTCGATGAGCTTCACCACGAAGTCGGCGTCGGTGCCGGTGGTCGTGACCCACAGCGTGGCCTCGAGCGGCCCGGCGAGCGTGACGTCCTCGGTGAGCGGCGGCGTCGTGAACACGAGCACGTCGGGCCGGCGCGCGGCGAAGCGCTGGTCCTCGAGCATGTACTCTGCATCAATCTCGCTCCCGGGCCTCGCGCTGTAGGGCACCGGTCGCCGCGGATCGCTCACGTAGCTGTCGGCCTCCGGCGCGGGCCCGCGCGTGGGCGCCGCGGTGAGCGCGCCGTTCGGTGCAAAGTACAAGGTCTCCGCGCGGGCCTCGCGCGGGGGCCACGCGGTGAAGCTGCGCCACTCGTTCGTGCCGGTCTCGAAGCAGAGCGCCTCCGGCAGCGGCGCGGTCTGCGTGCCCTTCAGCCACCGCTGGAAGAAGGGCAGCTCGGCGCGCTCGTGGAAGATGCGCGCCGTCTTCTGGCCGAAGCTCACGGGGCCGAGGTGGTCTCCCTCGCCGCGCGCCCAGCCCCCGTGCCGCCACGGCCCCATCACGAGCGTGTTGTGCGCGCCCGGGCTCTGCGCCTCGAAGGCCTTGTAGGTCTCGAGCGTGCCGTACACGTCCTCCGCGTCGAAGAAGCCGCCCACGGTGAGCACCGCGGGCCTCACGTTCTTGTAGTGCGGGCGAGGGTCTCGGGCCTTCCAAAAGGCGTCGCGGTTGGGGTGCGCCATGAGGTCGTTCCAGAACGCGAGCTTGCCCTCGAAGTGCCGCGCGTTCGCGTTCGACACGGGGCCGAGGGCGAGGAAGAAGTCGTACGCGTCGCCGGTGCCGTACTCGAAGCCCCACGGGGGCGACTTCGGCGTCGGCTTCGGGCGCGGCTGCCCGAAGCTCGAGTAGAAATCGAAGGCGTCGGCGAGGAAGAGCGCGCCGTTGTGGTGGAAGTCGTCGCCCAAGAACCACTCGGTCACGGGCGCTTGCGGCGAGGCGGCCTTCAGGGCCGGGTGCCCGGAGATGGCGGCCTGGGCGGCATAGAAGCCCGGGTAGGAGATGCCCCACACGCCAACGTTGCCGTTGTTGCGCGGCACGTTCTTCACGAGAAACTCGATGGTGTCGTACGCGTCGGTGGTCTCGTCGATGTCGGTCGGCCCGCTCCCGGTGCGGTGCGGGCGCACGTCGACGAACGTGCCCTCGGACATCATCCGGCCGCGCACGTCCTGGTGGACGAAGATGAAGCCGTCCTTCACGAGCAGGGGGTTCGGCGCGAACCGGCGGAGGAGCCGCGCGTTGGAGGCGGGCGGGAGGTTGTCGACGCCGTAGGGCAGCACGCTGTAGGGCGTGCGCTGCATGACGATGGGGTAGACGTGCTCGTCGTCCTTGGGCACGTACACGTTCGTGAAGAGGCGCGCCCCGTCGCGCATGGGGATGCGGTATTCGTACTTCGTGTAGTACTCACGGAGCGCCTTCGGGATGTCCTGCTCGTTCGCGAGGTCGTAGGGCACGAGCGGGGCGTCGTTCACCGTGCGCGCCCGCGCCCGAGCCGCGGGCGGCGGCGCGGCGCCGCACGAGGCGGAGGACACGGCGGCCAGGGCGAGGAGGGCGAGCGGGGAGCGGAGCGAGCGCGCGGGGCGGGAGGAGAGGGGAGCCACGGCCCGCTTTTACCACCATCGACCGCCCACGCAGCGGCTCGAGGCGCGCTCGCCGCCGCGGCCCCGCTGGCGAGGCCGGGCGCGCTACGGCTGAGCGGGGATCGACACCCCGCCTGCGCGCGTGTGCTCGAGCGCGAACCGCGAGACCGAGTCGTAGAACTCCCCCGTGGGGGTGCCCGGCGCGTCGACGCCGACGAGGCCGTCGAGGTGCGAGAACCCGGCGTAGAGCGCGGTCTTGAAGGCGCTCGGCTCGGTGCGAGGCTTGCCCGCGGCGGGGCGTCCGGCGCCGATGGGGGCCACCATGGCCCGGAGCGCGTCGAACGCCTTCGTGTCGGCGACGAGCGAGAACGCGGCGCCGTAAATGGGCACGTCGATGTCTTTGCCATACTTGGCGCGGAGTCCGAACTTGGCAGCGCGCCAGTCGTCGTCCTGGATGTTCAGCGTGCCGGCGACTCCCACGTCCGCCGAGAGTCGCTGAGGGAAATACCACTCTCCGTAGTTCACCCCCGGCCCCTCGAACCACGCGCGCGCGAAGTCGTCGAGGGCCGTGTTCTCGACCGGCTGGACCGCGTCGCGCTCGAGCCACCCGTAGGTCGCGCTCGGATCCGTGGGGTGGACGAGCGTCGCGCCCAGCGCGTTCGTGTAGGAGCCGAGGGGCCCGCCGCTCGCGGCACCGCACTTCACCGACGCGATGCCGAGGAGCGCGCTCGCGTCGTCGAACGCGAGCCCGAAGGCCGCGCGGTAGCTCAGCTTGGGGAGGGTCGTCAGGCCCAGGGAGAAGCTGAGCAGGTTCTTCACCTCGGGCTCGTCGCCGAGGAGCGCGCCCCGGTCCCAACGCGCGCGCATCGCGAGGTACTCGCCGACGGCGTACACCTTCACGCCGAGGAAGGGGAGCTGAAAGAAGACGTTGCCGCCGCGGATGTCGGTCTCGACGCCCACGGTCATCCCGAAGCCCTCGGGGCCCGGCTTGCCGCCCCTCTCGTAGTCGCCCTGATCGACCGTCGCGGGTGGCTGGCCCTCTCTCCGCGACACGCCGTCGATGAGCACCATCGCGGCGAGGTCTTTGTAGCCCGGCGCTCCGAAGTCCCAAGCGGCGTACGCCTCGGCGACGCTCGCGCCCAACGAGTGCCCGACGAGCACGACGCGCTCGGCTCGCTGCGGCTCGGGCACGAGCGCGATGACCTGCCGCAGATCGCCGAGCGTCGTCGCGAGTCCCCACTCGCTCGCCCACGGCGCCTGCGGGCCGGTGAGGAAGCCGGGGAACGTCTTGCCCTCGAGCGTCTCCCCGTCGAGGTAATAGCGATACGCGAGCGAGGCGTCCTTGCGCGCCTCCGCGAGATCGAGGCCGAACGTGTCCTCGAGGAGGTTCGAGCGGCGGTCGATCGCCCACGCCTCGAAGGCGTCGTCGCCCTGGCTCCTCCGCACCAGCGCGCGCGCGAGGCCGTCGAAGCTCCCGGCGCCGCCGAGAAACCCGGGCATCAACACGAACACGGCGCGCGCGGGCTTGGGCGGCGCCGCGCCGGTGTCCACCCGGAAGCGCACGACGCGCACCTTGTTCTGCTCGGGCGGGGTCGCCGCTCCCGTGCGTGGGTTGGGCGGCGGGGTGGCGCCCGTGACGAGGAAGACCTCGCGCCGGACGCGCACCGGCGCCTCCTCGACGACCGCGCTCGCCGGGGGGGCTAGGGGCAGCGCGGCCGTGGCGGGCGCCGAGGTCGACGAAGACGAGCAAGCCGCGCACGCGATCGTGAAGAGGCCGGTCAACCCGGCGCCGTGGCGGATCCGCATCCGGTCACGTTAGCAGCGCCATGGAGGCGCGCGCGCGTGCGTCGCGCCGGAGACGTCTTCTCGCGATCGACCGAGCGTCAGGGGTCGCCGCTCCCCGGCGCGTCCTCGGCGCGGTCGAGCTCGCGGAGCGCGCGGGGTCGCGCCAAGCGCGCGCCCCCCTTTCCGCCAAGGAGCCGCTGCGCGGAGTAGATGCTTCGGTGTCCCGCCAGCAGATAGGCCACCACGCACACGACGACCACGTGTGGGAAGACGCCCGCGCCCAAGAGCTCCACCGCCATGATCGACAGCGCGAGCGGCGTGTTCGACGACGCGGCGAACACGGCCGCGAGCCCCACGCCGGCGCCCAGCTCGAGGGGAATGCCGAGCAGGCGCGCGAGCGCGCTGCCGAGCGCCGCGCCCACGAAGAACAGCGGCGTCACCTCGCCGCCCAAGAAGCCGGCGCCAAGCGTCACCGCCGTGAACACGAGCTTCAGCGCGAACGCGTACGCGGGGAGCCGCGGATCGCTGAACGCGCGCACGATCGTGGGCACTCCGAGGCCGAGGTAGTCGCTCGTTCCGACGAGCTTCCACATGGCGACGACGGCCACGCCGCCCACGAACATGCGGACGGGGAGCCTCGGGAGGTGGCGCTCGCCGCGCTTCTTCAGCCAGTGAGTGAGCTCGATGAAGATGGTCGAGGCGGCGGCGACCGCGGCCGCGAACACGAGCCACTTCGCGAGCAGGAGCGGGGTGAGCGCCACGTGCGGCGACGCCGGGTAGTGCGTGTGCCCGACGCCGAGCCCGCGCGTCGTGAGGTCGCCCACGACCGAGGCGACCAGGGCCGGCACCAGCGCCTCGTACTCGATGCGCCCAAGCGCCACGAACTCGAGCCCGAACACGGCGCCGGCGATCGGCGTGCCGAACACGGAGCCGAAGCCGCCCGCGACGCCCGCGGCGAGGAGCTGCCGGCGCACCGCCTTGGAGACGCCGAGGCGGTGAGCGAGCCAGTCGGCGAGGCTCGCCCCCATCTGCACCGCCGTGCCCTCGCGCCCCGCGCTGCCGCCGAACACGTGCGTGAGCACCGTGCCCACGAGCACCATCGGCGCCATCCGGAGGGGGATCTCGGGCCCCTCGTCGTGGATCGTGTCGATGACGAGGTTGTTGCCGCCCTTGATGGGCTCCCCGAAGCGCTCGTACGCGAGGCCCACGAAGAGTCCGCCGAAGGGCAGGGCGTAGACGAGCCACTCGTGGCCCTCGCGCAGCTCCGTGGCGCGCTCCAAGAGCCACAGAAAGAGCGCCGACGCGCCGCCGCACGCGAGGCCGACGAGCGCCCCGAGCACGAGCCACTGCCCGAGGGCGGCGAGGCGCGCGCGGTGGGTCATCGCGGGCTCCGCGAGGCCACCGCGGCGCCGGCTGCGTGGAGGCGGGCGCGAGCTGCGTGGAGGCGAGCGCTGGTTGCGTGGAGGCGGGCGAACGTCACGTCGAGCTCTCTCTTCGGTGGGGGCCGGAGGCTCGCGCGAGCGCCTACGGCCCGCGGGGCGGGGATCGTAGGAGTCATTGGCGATCACACGATCGCGGTTGTCGGCGGACTCCACCGCCATCTCGCTCTTCCGCCCAAGATGGCGGCGAACGGGCGAGGTTGTCAACGGCAACGCGGCCTCGCGTCGCCGCGTCGCCGCGCGGGCGCCGACGAGGCGCGTCGCCTCGGCCGCGGGTGTATTCTCCGGGGCCACATGAGCGTCCGGCCACTCGAACGATCCGAGCTCCCCCGCGCCGCCGCCACCCTCGCGCTGGCCTTCGAAGACGATCCCCTCTTTCGTTTCCTCCTCCCCGACGCCGACACTCGGCCGAAGTGGCTCCGCTGGATCACCCAACACGCGTTGACCGAGAGCCACTCCGTGGGCGGGGCGCTGACCGTCGAGGGCGGCCCCGAGCTCGGCGTCGTCGCGCTCACGCCGCCCGGGACGTGGCCGATCTCGCTCGCTGCGCAGGCGCGCGCGTTCACGTGGCCGCCCGGAGTGCCTTCGGCGCGGCTCCTCCGCGTGGGGCTCGCCATCGAGAGCGCCATTCTCAAGCTCCACCCGCCGGGCCCCCACCTCTACGTGTACGTCCTCGGCGTGCACCCCGCGCAGAAGGGGCGCGGTCTCGGCGGCACCCTGCTGCGCCACGCCGCCGCGCTCGCGCGCGAGGCCGGCGTCGTCGCGCACCTGGAGACCTCCAACCCGGTGAACCTCCCGCTCTACCGCAAATTTGGCTACGAGGTGGGCCACGAGCTCTCCCTACACGGCGCGCCGCCCGTGTGGAC
>CAZHGG010000145.1:0-9746 GCA_964531755.1 uncultured Polyangiaceae bacterium | reverse complement strand
CGCCCGACGGCGCGGTCGTCACGCCCGACGGCGCGGTCGTCACGCCCGACGGCGCCGTCACGCCCCCCGACGCGGCGGTCCCGCCGGGGAACGGCCCCACGCGCCTCACCTGCGGCGTCTTCACGTGCGCCATCCCCGGCGAGACGTGCTGCGTGGCGCGCGGGGGCGGCGGCGCGTTCACGTACGGCTGCGTCGCGGGCGCGTGCCCCACGACCGGCGGCGGGAACGCCCCGACGGCGCTCAAGTGCCGCGGCGCCGCGAACTGCGGGCCCGGCACCGTGTGCTGCGTCACGCAGAACAACGGCCTCACCGCCTCCGCGTGCAAGGCGTCCTGCGGCGGGAACGACGCGCAGCTCTGCGACCCCGCGGCGACGCCGACCGGCTGCCGCGGAGGCGAGCCGTGCTCGAGCAACAACATCGGCGACTGGCGGCTGCCCGCGACCTACGCGACCTGCGGCGGCAAGGGGAACTGATCGCGCAGCGACGCGCGGCCGCCGCTCAGTCGGCGAGCCGGGTCTCGACGTGCACGCGCGAGCCCTCGAGCGCCCGGTGCACCGGGCACTTGTTGGCGATCTCGAGGAGGCGCGCGCGCGCGTCCGGGTCGAGCGCCCCGCGGAGCGTGATCACCCGCACCACGTGCCGTTCGAGGCCCTCCACGCGCTGCTCGAGCGTCACCTCGAGGCCCTCGAGCGGGTACCCCTTGCGGTCCGCGTAGAGGCGCAGGGTCATGTTCGTGCACGCGCCCAGCGCGGCGGCGAGCAGCTCGAACGGCATGGGGCCTTCGTCGGTGCCGCCGGCCGCGAGCGGCTCGTCGGCGACGAGGGCGTGGGGCCCGCACGCGACGCTGTTGCGGAGCTTGGGGGAGGCGGAGGCGGTGACCGTGACCGTGCGCTCGTGCATGCGCGGTCCCTACCACAGCCCCGCCTCATCCGCGCCGACCTCGGCGCGTCATCCCCGAGCGGGGTCTCGCGCGTCTCGCGCGGCCCTCGCGCCCTCCGCCGCGAGGGCGTCCGCGCGCTCGTTGCCGGCGTTGCCGTTGTGCGCGCGCACCCACTGGAACGCCAGGCGAAGGCCTCGCTCCGTGACGCACGCGTCGATGGCGCGGAGGTGCTCCACGAGCAGCGGATCGACGTTCCTGAAGCCGCTGCGACGGTAGTCGGCGAGCTTGGTCTGGAGGGTCGCCACGAGCCCCTGGTTGTCCGAGAAGACGCGCGCGTGGGCGCCGTCGGGCAGCGTCGCGAGCGCCTCGGCCACGGCCTGCACCTCCATCACCTTCGCGTGCGTCGCGGCGGCCGAGCCGCGCCCCTCGGAGACGGCCCCGGTGGGCGCCCGCACCACGTAGCCCCACCCGCCGGGGCGCGCGCCCTCGGGGCCGGGCTTGCACGAGCCGTCGGTGTACACGAAGTGCTCGCGCGCCGCCATCTCCCGAGCGTAGCAAGCCGCAGCCAACGGGCGACCGCGCGGGTGGTCAGGGCCGCAAATTCGGCTCGACGCTCCTCCGCCGCGTGCGACACTGCTCGCATGGCACTCCGTGGTTACGCCCGCATCGCCGGGCTGGGCCTCCTCGGGCTCGCAGCGTTCCAGGTCCAGGCGTGCGGCTCGGAGCCCGACCCCGCAGGTCCGACCGGCAAGAAGCCCAGCGCCACCCCGAGCGCCAGCGCCACGGGCACCACACCGCCCGGCGTCGATCCGCCCCTCGACCTGCGCAAGGAGCGGCCGTGGGAGGTGCTGAGCGAGGCAGGCGAGACCTACCTGTCCGACGTCTTCTACGCCGACGCGGCGCAGAACGAGCAGGTCATGCCCTACGCGATCGACGGCCACGTCATGATCGATCGGCTGATCTACCCCACCCTCGGCAACCCGAACCTCTACGTGAAGTCGGACCCGAAGGACTCGTTCATGGTGGTCACGCGCCTCGAGGACGACGTGCTCAAGCACCTCGCGCCCAAGGTCACGGGCACGAAGCCGGGCACCGAGCTCGGGGTCGTGTCGCTCTCCGAGACCAACGCGAGCGCGGTGGTGTTCCTGCTCATCCCGCGGCCCCAGCGCGCCACCTCGACCGAGATCAAGACGCCCGCGCTCTACGGCGCGGGCACGGGCAACATCCGGCTGAAGGCGAGCGAGGTGCTCGTGCACCCCGAGCCGCTCGACCAGCCCGACGTGCTCAAGGCGCGCAAGACCTACCGCTTCGTGTTCCGCCCCGACGCGATGGCCGCCGTGCCGGCGGGCCTGTACGACCTGCGCATGGAGATCCGGAGCGACAACGCGCTCCTCACGAAGAACTCCCAGCCGATCTACGAGTACCAGTTCAACGCGCTCCGCGTGTTCGACAAGGCGGCCGACGAGTACAACGCGCTGAACGTCACGGACACACAGGTATCGATCGGCGATCTCTACGACACGAAGACCCTCGCGAAGCTCGACGACTTCGTCTACTTCGTGAACACCACGCCGGACGCGGGCGTCCGCAGCGCCGCGTTCATCTCGTTCAACGGCGACTTGCACAACGGCGGCTCCCCCGCCGGCTTCCGCCAGCGCTACGTGGCGACCACCTACGCCGGAGAGGCGAAGGTGATCGTCAACGCGCTCAAGAACCTCACGATCCCCATCTTCCTCACGGTGGGCAACCACGACGGGTACGTCGCGACGGGCCACGTCCCGAGCGCCGCGCGGGCGCTCGACACGGCCCTGGGCACGTCGATCGAGGAGGTCGTCGGCGAGGCGAGCCCGAAGGCGTGGCCGCCCGGGTACGGCTTCGCCGACTACGCCGCGTACGTGAAGCGCACCGAGACGGTCCTCGGCGGGCTCCACCGCGACATCTACACCGGCCAGTTCATCCGGACACCGGGCGACACGTTCTCGACCGGGTGGAAGGCGCTCCCCCTCGCCGAGCGCAACATGTTCCTCTACGATGGCCTGCAGCAGTGGCAGAAGACCTACGGGCCGCTCTACTTCTCGTGGAAGTTCGGGAAGAACCGCTACATCAACCTGCACTCCTACGAGATGCGTCAGCACCGGCGCTCGGGCTGGGGCATGTACACGGTCAACTACGGCGGCGCGCTCAGCGACGTGCAGGTCGACTGGGTCGATCGCGAGCTCACGCGGGCGAGCGACGACGGGGGCGACGTCATCATGCTCGCGCACCACGACCCGCGCGGCGGGCACGGCGGCCAAGACTTCGGCTACCTCTTCGAGCAGCTCGAGTACCAGAGCGTCCAGCAGAGCGCGATCAACTACATCGTCAGTTCGGCGATCAACCCGGTGGTGTGCAAGCTCCCCTGGTGGGCCATCTCGGGCAACCAGCAGGAGGCGTGCCTCCACGACGGCCTGCAGGAGTGGATGCGCCCCGATCCCGAGTTCGACTGCAAGGCGAGCGAGCGCGGCACCGACGGCAAGTGCCTCGCGAACCTCTTCACCGGGCCGAGCGCGAAGCCCCTGCAGTTCTCCAACCTGGCGCTGCTCGAGCGGGTCGCCAAGAACCCGCAGATCCGCACGCTCATCTTCGGGCACACGCACTACAACTCGTACGAGATGTGGCAGGCGGGCGACGAGCTCTTGCCGAAGCAGCTCCCCATCGACGATCTCTCGGTGCAGAAATTCGCGACCCTGGAGATCGAGAACCCCGTGCGCGGCTACGCCGCCGTGGAGTCGGCGCGCCCCTACGCCACGCAGAGCCTCGCGGGTGAAGCGCTGGCCGCCCGCGAGCGCATGAGCACGCCGCGGCGGCCCGACTACGACCCGAACGAGCTCGAGCGGGCGCCCCTCGAGCGCGCCGTCCGCGCGTACGCCGCCCAGTACGAGCGCGCCGCACAGACTCTCCACCGCACCCTCGACGCCCCCGGCCAGACCGCCAGGGAGCTCGCGATCCTGCGCCTCACGTGCAACGCGGACATCACGAGCCAGAAGTACAACGATCGGCCCATGTACGGCTTCTCGGTGCTCGGGGTCACGAAGCGCACCGACGCCCGCGCGTACGACAAGCCCCAGCTGAACCGCGTCACGTTCTTCATCAACGCGGGGAAGGACCGCTTCGATCTGGTGCGCGCCGTCGACCTCGACCGCACCGTGAAGGTCTCCACGAGCGACCCGAAGAACCCGGTGGGCAAGCTCTTCACGCGGTGAGCGCGGACCGCGGGGGCCGCGGCTCAGCCGTAGCGCGCGCACACGAGCGCGTGATCCGAGTCGATCGTGGGCGCGGTGTCCCCGCCGAAGGGGTGGTCGCGGAGCGCCTCGTTGAAGAACGCGACGGCGGTGAGCCGCGCGTCGAGGCGCGCCGTGTGGAGGATGTGGTCGATCTGCTCGGGCTCTCCGCGGTGGAGCGTGGAGACGCGCGCGTCGCGTGGGGCGCGATCGGACGCCGCCTGGAGCGACGGCTCGAACCCCGAGCCGAGCACGATGCGCACCGGCACCGAGTCCAGGGTGTCGTTGAGGTCGCCCATGAGCACCACCTCGGCGCCCGCGGCGGCCGAGCGCTCCACCGCGGCGCGTAGGAAGAGGGCCTCGGCCGCGCGCGACACGAGGCTGCGGAGCTCGGCCTCCGCCCGCTCGGCGCCGCTCGTCCAACCGACCTCGGCGCCCTCCTCGTCCTCCTCGGCCTTGGGCAGCTTGCTCTTCCAGTGAGTGCAAAATACATGTATCTGCAGCCCGAGCGCCCGGAGCGCGACGCGCACCACGGGCCGCCGGAGCGGCAGTCGCCCCGGGAAAGGGGCTGGATCGCCGCGCCGAAACACCGGGAACGGCAGCGCCTCGACGCGCAGCACCTCGCGCTCGTGGAGGGGCACCCGCGCGAGGATCGCGTTGCCGATCCCGCGGCGGTCGGCGCCGCCGAACACGATCTCGTACGCCGCGGCGCCGGGCGGGCGCGGCATGCGCGCGAGCACGTCGCGCAGCAGCGGCTCGGAGCCCACCTCTTGCAGGGCGATGACGTCCGCGTCCGCGCGTGCGAGCTGCGCGGCGATCTCTTCGGCCTTCGCGGCCAGCACCGGCAGGTTCCGGGGCGACTCGAAGTAGTCTTTGACGTTGAACGTCGCGAGCGTGAGGGTCACGCCCTCATGCTACGCCCGCCCGGGCCAGGCCACCTCACGACGTGCCGAGCGCCTCGTCGACCAGCGCCTTCGCGCGGGCGATCTTGCGCTCCTCCTCCGGCGTGCGCGCGCGCTTCGCGGGGGGCGGCGCCTTCGCGTCGGCCTTGCGGGTGAAGAGGCGGCCGAGCAGGCCCTTCGGCGGCAAGAGCTCGAACGCCCCCGCCTCGAGCAGCTCGGGCGTGTCGCGGAGCTGGGCCACGATGACCGGGTTCGAGTCGACCCACGCGAGCGCCTCGTCGAACGCCTCGGCCTGGGTGACCTCGAGGTGCTTCTTCACGCGCCGGGGCTCGTGCTCGTACACGCGGCAGAACAGCGCGAGCGTCGCCGCCGACTCCTCCACCGTGAGGTGCGTGGCGCGGTGGAGCTTGATGCCCCCGCAGCCCTTCGCGTACACGGCGGCGCCGTTCAGCAGCAGGAGGCCCAGCCCGAGCGCCGCGGCGCACACCTCCGACACCGGGCCGACCTCGTCGGGCGAGACCTCCTCGCCCCCCTCGGCCAGCACGAGCGTGCCCACCGAGCGGGCGAGCGTGGTCGTGAGGGTCACGGGGCTGCCCGCGTCGCGGACGTCGACCACCACGCCGTAGCCCTGGTCCATGGGGATGACTCGCCCGCGCGCCGCGGGGCCGCGGCCGCCCCCGGTGCCGCAGCCGCCCGTGCCGCAGCTGCCGCCGGCCTGGCCGGTGTCCTCGGGCTCCTCGAAGCCCACGCGCAGCGGCAGCTCCTCGTCGAGCGGGGTGTACGACGCGAGCCTCGCGAGGAGCCGCTCGGTGCCCTCGTGGTCGAGCGTGAAGTCGTCGGGGAAGAACTCGCCGGTGGGCTCGACGAGGACCGGGACGCCGATGACGTCCCCGTGGGAGGCGCGGAGGCGCGCGGCCTGGGCGATGAGCCAGGAGAAGGTGTCGGGCGAGAGCTCCATCGTCCCCGGAGCTTAACCCGAGTTGCGCCCGCGTCCAGGCGTCACCCAGCCGGTCTCCCGCCGGTCCGTCCCTCCCCCACCTCCGTCCGCCCCACGCGGGCGAACTTCGCTATCCTCGCGGCGACCATGTACCGGCAGCCGCCCACGCCCTCGGAAGAGATCAACCTCTACGTCCGCACCTACTACTCACTGCTGCGCTCGACCGGGGAGGTGCGCATCCGGGCGCTCGAGGAGGCCCACGCCTTCTCGAGGTCGGCCCTCCACCTCGACGCGCTGTCAGCCAAGGTGGACCTCTCCGCCTTCGGCTACGCCGCGGGGCGCCTGCCGACCTGCTTCCCGCGCGTGCGCCAGATCGTGCTCGGCCAGTCGCACGAGCTCTTCGAGGCGGCCGGCTTCGACGTGCGCGCCTGGCAGATCGTGAAGACGCGCGGCCGGCGGCGGCCCATCCGCTGGGACGGGGGCTCCCGGCTCGCCGTGTTCATCGCCAGCGTCAGCGACATCGACGACCTCGTGCCCATCCTGGTGGCCTACCAGATCGAGTGGAACAAGCTGCACAACGCCCTCCGGGGCTACCAGGGGCGCGAGGCCGAGCTCGTCGACTCGGCCGAGCTGCTCGCGGGCGAGCTGTCGCTCGAGGTGGGCGACGTCGAGCGCCTCGTCGACGCCTTCGGCAAGGATCAGTACGCCGACGGCCTGGCCGAGGTCATCGCGCGCCCGCTCGACCTCCGCGCCCAGATGCTCGCGTCGTCGTACTCGCAGTACCAGCGCGCGGCCCAGCGCTGGTGGGGCGGCATCGAGCCGTCGTACCTGGCGAAGAGCGGGAGCCGGCGCGCGCCGGTGTACTTCGTGTCGTCGAACACTCACGCGGTGGCGAACCTCCTCGGCGGGTACGCGCAGTCGCACCGCCGGGAGATGATCGAGTGGGCCATCCGCGCGGACCCGGAGGGGCTGGGCGATGACGTGGCGAGGGCCGCCGAGAGCGGCCGTGAAGAGGAGATCGCCCCGCTGCTCTACTACCTGCTCCGCGCGTTCATCCACGCCGGCAGCGACGACTCCAAGATGAACGAGGTGCGGCGCTTCGAGTCCACGAAGGGCCTCCTCCACCTGTCCGGGCCGGGGCGCATCGACGTGGACGCGCAGATCCTCCGCCTCTCCGACCTCGACCCCACGGCCATCGACCCGCGCCTCCGCGTGCCCGGGGTCGAGCGGCTCGCCCAGAGCGAGGCTGTGCTCATCAACATCGACTACCCCCTCGGGATGGCGGCGTACCACCTGCTCTCGCGCGTGGGCCAGGGCGTGGGCGAGGTGCGTGGAATCTACATCATGGGGAAGGCGGCGACCCTGAACGGCCGCGTGGGCGACGTGCTGCTCTCGAACACGGTCTACGACGAGCACTCCGGCAACACGTTCCTGTTTCGCAACGCGCTCACCGCCGACGCCGTCGCGCCGTTCCTGCGCTTCGGCAGCGTCTTCGACAACCAGTCGGCCGTGACCGTGCGCAGCGCCTTCCTCCAGAACAAGGACTACATGGCCACGTTCTACCGCGAGGGGTACACGGTGCTCGAGATGGAGGCCGGCCCCTTCCTCGGCGGCGTGCACGAGCTGTCGAACCCGCGGCGGCTCCCGTCGAACGAGATCGTGAACCTCACGCCCGACGTGCCCTTCGACGTGGGGCTCCTGCACTACGCGTCGGACACGCCCTACTCGCGCCGGCAGTCGCTGCTCTCGAAGAGCCTCAGCTTCTTCGGCGTCGACAGCACCTACGCCTGCGCCATCGCGATCGCCCGCCGCATCTTCACGCAGGAGCTCGCGCGCCTCGACGATCGACGACCGTCGCGGTGGCCGGGGCCTTGAGCGCCGACCTCACGAGGAAGCACGCGCGCGCGCCGAGCGCGCCCTCGACCGCGGCGGCGCGCCTGTCGCTCACGGTCGCCCGGGGCCCCGACGCGGGCAGGCACGTCGACGCCGAGGCCGGCGCCCGCGTGTCGGTCGGCTCGGCCGCCGACAACGGCTTCGTGCTCTCCGACCCCACGGTGAGCCGCTATCACCTCGAGGTCGAGGCGGCGGGAGACGGCGTGCGCGTGCGCGATCTCGGCAGCTCGAACGGCACGTTCGCCGGGCGCGCGCGCCTGCGCGACGCCGACGTCCCCTGGGACGCGGCGCTGCGGCTCGGCGACACGGTCCTCGTGGTGTCGCGGGCGGGCGAGGTCGCGACCGAGGCGCCGCCAGCGCTCCCCGGCCTGGTCACGGTGAGCCCGCGCATGGTCGAGGTCGTGCGCCAGGTGAGGCGCCTCGCGGCCTTCGGCGGCTCGGTGCTCGTCCTCGGCGAGACCGGCACCGGCAAGGAGCTCGTCGCGCGCGCGCTCCACGACGAGGGTCCGCGCCGGGCGGGCCCGTTCGTCGTGGTCGACTGCGGCGCGCTGCCGCACGCGCTGGTCGAGTCCGAGCTGTTCGGCCACGAGCGCGGGGCCTTCACGGGCGCGGTGGCGAGGCACGTCGGCGCGTTCGAGCGCGCGCGCGGCGGCACCGTGTTCCTCGACGAGATCGGCGAGCTGCCGCAGACCGCGCAGGCGTCGCTGCTCGGCGCGCTCGAGCGCCGCCGCGTGCGCCGCGTGGGCGGCGAGCGCGAGCTCGAGCTCGACGTGCGCGTGGTCTCGGCGACCCACCGCGATCTGCGCGCGGAGGTGAACCGCGCCGCCTTCCGCGCCGACCTCTACTACCGGCTCGCCGGCGCCCTCGTCGCCCTGCCCCCGCTGCGCGAGCGGCCCGAGGACGTGCCGGCCCTCGCGGAGCACTTCGCGCTCGACCTGGCCGGCGACGCGTCCGCCCTCCCCTCCGAGCTCGTCGACCGGTGGCGCGTGATGCACTGGGCGGGCAACGTCCGCGAGCTGCGAAACGCGGTGGAGCGGGCGCTCGCCGGCGAGACCGACGCGCCCTCGCTGCCCGCGCCGGGCGCCGCCCTCGACGAGCCGGGCGCGACCGGCGGAGGGGGCGCCGTCGAGCGGTACCGCGACGCCCGCGCGCGCGCGGTCGCCGAGTTCGAGCGCGCGTACGTCGCCGCGCTGCTCGCGCGCACCGAGGGGAACGCCTCGGAGGCGGCGCGCCTCGCGAAGATGGACCGCCCGTACCTGCTCTCGCTCCTCAAGCGCTACGGCCTGCGCTGAGGCGCGGGGCCGATCGGCCGGCGGGCGTCGTCAATCCTTCACCGACGTGTCGGGCGTGAGGCACGTGACGGGCTCTCGGTCGGCCCAGAAGCGGTAGGGCGTGTACCAGAAGCCGCCGTCGAGGCCGCGGCTCGCTCTCCGCCACGCGCCCACCAGGTAGCCGAAATCGCGGAGGCTCCGCTGGTCCACCGAGCCGCCGAAGACGTCGAAGGCGGTGAAGTCCGAGAGGTACGCCGACTGGAGCCCTCCGTCGGTCACGAGGTACGCGGTGCGCGCCCCGAGGGCCACGACCAGCGCCCCGAGGTTGCGCAGGTTCGTGTGGGTGTGGTCCGCGCACGGATCGACGAGCACGCGCTCAGTGGGGACGCCGCCTGCGCAGCGCGCGAGGTTCGCGAGCGCGAAGGCCTCCACCAGCGGCGAGCGCACGGCGCCACCGCTCACGATCACCACCGGCGCGACGCCCCCGCGGTACGCCTCGGCGGCGCGGCGCGCGCGCTCCACGTTCACTCCGAGGCGGGCGAGCTCACGGGGGGCGAGGTCCCGGCAGGCGGCGTCGGGCGGCGCCGCGACGAGCGCGCTCTC
>CAZHGG010000144.1:0-9758 GCA_964531755.1 uncultured Polyangiaceae bacterium | reverse complement strand
AGGCGCGACGAAGCTCGCGGCGGCGTATCCCGGCGCGGGCGTCGACGGGGGTCGGCGCACGGCGGGCGGCGGCGGCGGCGAGCCGCGCGGCGGGCGGCGCGGCGCGCCCGGCGGCGGCCGGATGTAGAGGCCCCCACTGGACGGAGGCGGCGGCACGACGGGCTCGATCACCTGGGCCTCGGCGCCGTCGACGATGACCGCCGGCGCCGGATCGCTCCCCAGGCCGTTGCGGCTCGCGGGGATGGGCTTCGGGCCGGCGGCATAGGCGGCTTGCGACTGCCCGGACGACTGCCCGTGCGCGAGCTGGACGGGCGGGGGCCGCTCCGATGGCGCTGGGCGACTCGCGGGGGGCGCCGCCTCGACCTCCCCGGCGACGAGCGCCGCGACCGCGGCCGGGCTCTCCTCCGTCGCCGCGAGCTCGGGCGCCTCCTCCTCCTCAAGGCCGATGTCGTCGCTCTCGCTCATGCGCGACTCGGAGCCTAACCGATTTCGAGCCGGGAGGAAGCCTCCCCTCGCCGTCCGCCCTCCCGTCAGCCCTCGCCGTCCGCCCTCCCGTGTGTCAGCCCTCGCCGGGGAGGGACCGCAGCCAGACTTGGAGGGTGAGCAGCTGCCAGAGCATGTGGCCGTGGTCCGAGCCGCCCGCGAAGTGGGCCCGGAGCAGCCCGTCCACGAAGTCACGCCGCACGTAGCGGTAGAGGGCCGCCGAGCCCTTCAGTTGCTCTTCGAGGTAGGCGCGCAGCGGGCCGCGAAACCAGGCGCCCAGCGGGAGGCCGAAGCCCATCTTCTTGCGGGTGAACACCTCGTCGGGGACGAGGTCTGCGAACGCCCGCCGCAAGATCCACTTCCGCTCGGTGCCCCGGCGCTTGTAGGCGTCCGGGAGCTTCGCCACGTACTCGACCAGCTCGGTGTCGAGGAACGGCGAGCGGAGCTCGAGGGAGTGCATCATCGACGAGCGGTCCGCCTTCACGAGCAGGTCATCGCACAGGTAGGTGTGCCAGTTCAGGTCGAGCACCCGCGAGAGCGGCGTCGCCCCCTCCGAGCGGCGCCCGATCGCGCGCACCTCGTCGATCGCGCCGCCAGGATCGACCTCGGCGAGCAGCTCCGGCGCGAGCACGCGAGTGAGGTCCATCGGGAACACCGTGGTCCAGGCCAGCAAGCGCTCGGGGAGGTCGAGCTCGGCGCGGGCGAGCGACCGCCCGACGCGGGCGGGGAGCGCGGTCCCCTCCCGGTCCATGTGCCGCGCGAGGAGCCCGGCGGCGCGGCGAGCGGCGCGTGGCACGCGCTCGAGGGCCTCCACCGCGAGGAAGCGGTTGTAGCCGCAGAAGAGCTCGTCGCCCCCGTCGCCCGTGAGCGCGACGGTCGCGTGCTCGCGCGTCAGCCCGCTCACGATGCTCGTCGGGATCGCGGACGAGTCGCCGAACGGGCCGTCGTGCGCGCGGACGAGGGCCTCGACGAGGTCGAACGCGGCGGGCTTCACCTTGAACTCGGTGTGGGTCGTCCCGACGTGTTCGGCGACCCTCCGCGCGTACGCGGTCTCGTCGAACCCGTGGTCGCCCTCGAAGCCGATGGAGAACGTCCGCACCTTGGCCGGATCGCCCAGCTGGCGCGCCATCGCCGCGACGACGATGCTGGAGTCTACGCCCCCCGAGAGGAACGCGCCCACGGGCACGTCGGCCTCGAGACGCCGGGCCACGGCGCGCTCGACGAGCTCGCGCACGCGGCCGCGCGCCTCCGCCTCCCCGACGCGCGACTTCTTCTCGAAGGGGGGCGTCCAGTAGCGGCGCAGCTTGGGGCGGCCCCCCTCTCTCAACAGGAGCGTGGTCGCGGGGGGCAGCTCGCGCACGTGGCGGTTCATCGAGCGCGGCGCGCGGGCCTGGCCGAAGGCGAAGAGCGGTACGAACGCCTCCAGGTCCATCTCGAACGGGACGCCCGCCGCGGTGAGCGCCTTCGGCTCCGAGCCGAACGCGAACCCGAGCGGGCCCTCGGAGTAGAACAGCGGCTTTTTCCCGGGTCGATCGCGGGCCAGCAAGAGCGTGCGCTCGCGGTCGTCCCACACGGCGAGCGCGAACATCCCGTCCAGGCGCTCGACGACCCGAGGCCCCCACGCGGAGTAGCCGTGCACGATGGCCTCGGTGTCGCTCCGCGAGCGGAACGTGTACCCCAGGCCCCCGAGCTCACGCCGGAGCGCGTGGTGGTTGTAAATCTCCCCGTTGAAGACGAGCGTGAAGCGCCCGTCCGGGGAGCTCATCGGCTGGCGGCCGGCGTCGGTGAGGTCGAGGATCTTGAGGCGCGTGAAGCCGAAGACCGCGCCCTCCCGGCGGACCACGGAGGTGTCGTCTGGGCCGCGGTGGCGGATGGCGACGAGCCCAGCGTCGACGTCGAACGACGCCCCGGGCGGCAAGAACGCCGAACCTACGAAGCCGCACATGACGCGAGCTCGGGCGTGAGGAGATGCGGCGTGAGGGGCGCGTGGAGCCGGAAAAGGGGGCTATGGTAGCAAGGGGGCATCACCGGGCGCGAGGTCTCGCACACCTCGCACGGGAAGGGAAGCCCGCTCCACGCTGCCCCCGCTCCCTGGTCCCCCTTGGATCTCTTCACCCACGTCCTTGCCGCCGGGCTCGTCGCCGAGGGCGTCGCGCGCGTCCCGCGCGAGCGACACCTGCCCCTCCCGGCGGGCGTGGCGCTCGCTCCCCTCACCTTCTTCCTCGCGTGCCTCTCGCACTTCTGGCTCGACCGACTCCCCCATTTTGGCTTCGTGCCCCACCTCACGAGCGTCTGGGGGGCGCTGCCGTACGCGTGGCTCGTGCGGCCCGTCGTGGGCGGGCTCCTCGCGCTCGGCTTCCTGCTCGCGCTCGCCGAAGGCAACCGAGCGCTGGTGCTCGTCGCGGCCGCGGGCGCCGTCTACCCCGACGTCGAGAAGATGGTGCACGCCATGTGGGGGCTGCCGTTCCGGCTCTTCGACGGGCACGCCGCAGCGACCGCGAGCTACTCGGGCGGCTACGACCACCGGCTCCTCGCCGCCGCCGAGATCGCCCTCAGCGTCGCGCTCGCGGTCGCCTACGGCGCGCTGGCCGCGCGACGCGCAGCGCGCCCCCGCGCCGCGCCGCCGGGGTGAGGGCGCTTTCCTCGTGCGCGCGAGCCGACCTTGGTCGTAGTCTCGGCCGTGTGGAGCACGTCCGCAAGCTGCCCGCGCCCCCGCCGATCGGGCTCGTCGACGTGAGCCCCCGGCCCCCGGGAGGGCGCGAGTTCCTCGGGCTGGAGCGCGTGACCGCGCGCTGCGCCTACCCGGACGGCTCCACGAGCGAGCCGTTTCTGTACGACATCGTGACGCGCGCCGCGCTCGACGCGGTCGTGGTGGTGCCCACCTTCCGCCGCGGCGGCGAGCGCTTCGTCGTGCTGCGCTCGGCCCACCGCGTACCGCTCGCGCGGCGCGAAGCGGCGCTCGCCAACCTCTGGGAGCTGCCAGCGGGGCTCATCGAGGCGGGCGAGACCCCCGCGGAGGCGGGCGCGCGCGAGCTCCTCGAGGAGATCGGCGCCTCCCTCGCCCCGCGCGACCTCACGCCGCTCGGCGCGCCGGTGGTCCCCGCGCCGGGCGCGCTGGCCGAGGTGCAGCACTTCCTGCGTGCCGAGATCGACCCCGACGCCACGGACGCGCCCGAAGAGGACGGCTCGCCGCTGGAGCGGCACGCGAGCCTGGTCGCCGTCCCGCTCGGCGACGCGCTGCGCGAGCTCGCGCGGCACGGGCTCGTCGACAGCAAGACCGAGCTCGGCCTGCGCCGGCTCGCCGAGGCCACGTGAGCTTCGCCCGCGCGCTGGTACTGACGAAGAAGACCACGTACCGACGCTTCGTCGTCGAGTCGAGCGATCCGCGGATCGCGGCGCTCCTGGCGCAGGGCGATCCATCGGTCCGCAAGCTCCGCCGCTCGCACGACGACCACGAGGCGACGATCGACGAGGTCGTCGCGGCCCTGACCGCGCTCGGGGTGCCCATCCGACGCGTCGACATCCGCGGTCTACGCGAGGCGAAGCGCTCCGACCTCGTCATCACCGTCGGCGGCGACGGCACGCTGCTCCGCGCCTCGCACGAGCTCGGCGAGGGCATCGAGGTGCTTGGGATCAACAGCGCCCCCAAGACGTCGGTGGGCTTCTTCTGCGTCGGGAAGAAGGGCGCCGCCGAGCGGGCGATCCGGCGGGCCCTCGAGGGCAAGCTGCCGCGCGCGCGGCTGACGCGCATGCATGTCGCGTTGAACGGCCAGACCATCTCCGCGCGCGTGCTGAACGAGGCGCTCTTCTGTCACGCGTCGCCGGCGGCGACCTCCCGCTACATCCTGCAGGTGGCCACGCGCTCGACCGACCTCGAGGAAGAGCAGCGCTCGAGCGGCCTGTGGATCGGCCCGGCTGCGGGCTCGACGGCGGCCCAGCGCAGCGCGGGCGGGCGGGTGCTGCCGCTCCAGTCGCGCAAGCTCCAGGTGGTCGTGCGCGAGCCCTACACGCCGGTCGGCAAGACGCTGCGCTACCGGCGCGGCCTCGTCGGACCGGACGGCCGCGTGCGGCTCGTGAGCAAGATGCGCGAGGCGAAGCTCTTCCTCGACGGTCACGATCGGTCGTTCGACGTGACGATCGGCGACGTCGTGGAGATGCGCCGCGCCGAGGAGCGCCTCACCGTGCTGGGCCTGTCTCGCTAGCTCCGACGCACGAGCCGACGAAGAATCAAGTTCCCCTCACGCCGACAATTCACTACACGCGGGGCATGGGGTACGAGATCATCGGGACAGGCCACTTCGTGCCGGGCGCGCCGGTCACGAACGACGACCTGTCGCGCGTCATGGACACGTCCGACGCCTGGATCGCGCAGCGCTCCGGGATCCGGCAGCGCCACTTCGCCGGCGAGGGCGTGGGGGCGAGCGACCTCGCATACGAGGCGTCGAAGCGGGCGATCGAGGCGGCGGGCATCGAGGCCAAGGAGATCGACTACATCCTCTTCGCGACGATGACGCCGGAGTACATCTTCCCCGGCTCCGGGGGTCTCTTGGGCGCGAAGCTCGGCATCGAGGGCGTCCCGGCGCTCGACATCCGCCAGCAGTGCGCGGCGATGATCTACGGCATCCAGCTCATCGACGGCCTCATGAAGAGCGGCGCCGCGCGCACCATCCTCTTCGTGGGCGCCGAGGCGCACGCCGGGTTCATGCCCTGGGAAGACTGGGACATCCTCACGGGCGAGCGCGAGGGAGAGGTGAGCCCCGAGGCGCGCGAGCGCGCGAACGCGCACCGGGCCCTGGCGGTCCTGTTCGGCGACGGCGCGGGCGCGTTGCTCTTCCGGCGCACCGAGCGCGACGCCGGCCTCGTGGCCATGAAGGTCCACACCGACGGCCGCTTCGCCGAGACCATCTTCGTGCCCGGCGGCGGCTTTCGGACCCGCCCCTACTGGAAGGCCAGCATGTTCGCCGAGCAGGCCTACATCCCGCGCATGGACGGGCGCGAGCTCTTCAAGTTCGCCGTCACCAAGCTGCCGCGCACGGCCCGCCAGCTGTGTGAGGAGAGCGGGACCGCGATCGGCGACATCGACTGGTTCCTCGCCCACCAGGCGAACCTGCGCATCAACGAATACATCCGGGAGCAGCTCGGCGTCCCCGCCGAGAAGATGCCCATGAACATCGCGCGGTACGGCAACACGAGCGCGGGCACCCTCCCGATCCTCATCGACGAGAACACCCGCTCGGGCAACCTGAAGAAGGGCGAGCTCAACATGATGCTCGCGCTCGGCGCGGGGATCCACTGGGGCTGCGCCCTCGTACGCTGGTGAGATCCCTGCTACCTTGGTCGGCATGAGGTCTCTCCGGGCACCCCTCCTCGCGCTCTCCGTCGCGCTGGCCGCCACCGCGAGCGCCCCCCGCGCGGCGCGCGCCTCCGTCTCGTTCGCGGTCGCGTACGACGACATGGTCTCCGACTCCGACGCCGTGGCCGTGGTCACGGCGCTCGAGCACCAGAGCGTGTGGGAGGAGAACCGGATCGTCACCTACACCCACCTCCGCGTCGAGCAGGGCATCGCGGGGAGCTTGGCCACGGGCGCCGAGACCTGGGTCCGCACGCTGGGCGGGTCGGTCGGCACGATCGGGCAGCAGGTCGGCGGCGAGCCGGTGTTCGTGCAGGGAAAGTCCTCGCTCATCTTCGCCCGCGCCACCAAGCCGGGCACGTTCTCGGTGGTCGCCCGCGCGCAGGGCCAGTTCCCCGTCCTCGTCGATCCGGCCACGAAGCGGCGCTCGGTCATGAAGAACGCGAACTGCGGGCTGCTCGTCCCCCGCGTCGAGCCGACCTCGTCGAGCGCGTCCACCGCGCCGGCGCCCGCGGGCGTCGCGCCCCGCGCGCTCGCCCCCGCCACCGTGGGCGCGGCCCGCGTCGTGGCGGTGGACGCCCTCCACGGCCGCTCCCTCGAGGACGTCGCCCGCGACATCGCGACCCAGTGGAAGCGCCTGCACAAGTGATCCCCCGCGTGGCGCCGCTGGCGCGGGGGCGCACGCGGGCGAGCGTGGCCGCCGCGGTCGTGGGGCTGTCGCTCCTCGTGGCGCCGTCGAGCGCCCGCGCGTTCTGCCGCTCGCGCACTGTGTCGATCGATCCGTCGTTCAACCCCAGCGAGTCCGGGCGCTGCTTCGAGGAGGGCCAGCCGCTCTTCTGGCGCAACGCGTGCGTGGGGTACAGCATCGACAACCGCGTCTCGCGCAAGCTCGCGTTCGAGGTCGTCGCGAACGTCGTCGCGCGCTCCTTCACGCGCTGGACCGGCGCGAGCTGCGCGGGCGAGTCCACGGCGTCGTCCCGCGTCAGCATCGACGTCCGCGACGTGGGCCCGGCGCTCTGTCAGAAGGTCGAGACCGCGCTGGATCGCCCGAACGTGAACGTCATCATGTTCCGCGACAACGACTGGAAGACCGCCGACGGCGCGGCGCGCTCGCCGGACACCATCGGCCTCACCACGGTGAAGTTCAACACCGAGACGGGCGAGATCTTCGGCGCCGACATGGAGCTCAACACGTACCATCACACGATGTCGGGCGGCGAGCCCACGGCGAACGAGTACGACCTCACGAGCGTCGTCACGCACGAGGCCGGCCACTTCCTCGGCATGGCCCACTCCGAGCAGCAGCAGGCGGTCATGTACGCCACCTACGACAAAGGCCGCTCGAGCGCGCGCGAGCTCTTCGGCGACGACGTGCGCGGCATCTGCTCGGTCTACCGCCCCGACGGCACGCGCCCCGTGCTCGGCGGCAAGGTCACGAGCGGCGGCGCGTGCGATCCCACCCCGTACGGCGGGCTCCAGCGCGACTGCGAGTCGGAGACGGCGAGCACCGGGTGCGCGACCGCGCCGGACCCTCGCGCGGGGGCGGCGGCGACGCTGCTCCTCGCGGTCGCAGGGCTCGCCTTGGCGCGGCGCAGGCGCGCCTAGGCTCGTGGTGCCGCGCCCCGAGCCGCCCGCCGCACCCCGCGTGCACCTCATAGAGGACGCGGCGTCGCTCCGCGCGTGGTGCGCGCGCCTCCAGGACGAGCCAGCCGTGGCGCTCGACGTCGAGTCGAACGGCCTGTTCGCGTACGAGCCGTCGCTCTGCGTGGTGCAGCTCGCCACGCGAGAAGACGTGCTGGTGGTCGACACGCTCGCGGCGGATCCCGCGGGCCTGGCGGAGCTCGTGGGCCCTGGCGGGCCCCTCGTGGTGGTGCATGACCTCGGCTTCGACGCCCGCATGCTGAGCCGCGCTGGGGCGCCACTCCACCGGGTCGCGGACACGGCGCTCGCGGCGGCGCTCCTCGGCCGGGCCAGCACCGGCCTCGCGGCGGTGCTCGCCGCCGAGCTCGGCGTGACGCACGACAAGTCGCTCCAACACCACGACTGGCGCGCTCGCCCCCTCGACTCCCGGGCGCTGCGGTATCTCTCGGGCGACGTCGCGCACCTCTTGCCCTTGTGGGACCGGCTCTCGGCCGAGGTCGCCGAGAAGGACATCGCGCGCGAGCTCGCCGAGGAGACCCGTCATCGGCTGACCGAGGCCCAGGCCCCCGCCGAGGACCCGCGCCCGCCGCTGCTCCGCGTGAAGGGCGTCGATCGCCTCGCCGCGGGCGTTCTGCGCCGGCTGCGCGCGCTCCTCGCGGCGCGCGACGCGCTCGCCCGCGAGCTCGACGTCCCGCCCTTCAAGGTGCTCGCCAACGACGCGCTCGTGGCGACGGCCCAGCGGCGCCCGCGCACGATCGGCGACCTATCGCGCGTCGACGGCGCCCACCGAGGGAGGGCGAAGGCGCTCTCTCACCGCCTGCTGGAGCTGGTCGGCGAGGACCACCCGCCGCTCACGCCCGAGGAGCGCGCCGGCCTCCACCCCGCGCGGCCCTCGCCGGCCCACCTGAAGGCGCGAAAGCGACGCGAGGGGGCGCTGCTCGCCTGGCGCAGGGCCGAGGCGGCGCGGCGCGAGGTGAACGCCCAGGTCGTGCTGCCGGGCCACGTGCTCCGAGAGCTCGCCGACGTGGGCGCCTCGTCCACCGGAGATCTGAGCGCCGTCGCTGGCCTGGGCGATTTTCGTGTGGAGCGGTACGGCGGCGCGCTGCTGGCGCTGCTCGCGGAGCCCGACCCCTCATGAGCGCCCCTCCGCTGCTCGTCGTCGCCGGCGAGGCGTCGGGGGACCGCGCCGCGAGCGCAGTGCTCCGCCACACGCAGGGTGCGGCGTTCGGCTTCGGCGGCCAGGCGCTTCGCGCGGCGGGCGCCGAGCTCGTCGGCGATCTGCGCCAGACCACGGGCATGGGGCTCACGCTGCCCCTCGCCCGCGCGGCGCGCCTCGTGCGCGTGTTCCAGCGCCTCGTCGCCCTCGCCCGCGAGCGGCGCCCGTCGGTCGCTTTGCTTGTAAATTACACGGAATTCAACCTACGGCTCGCGCGCTCGCTCCGGCCCCTCGGCGTGCGCGTCGTGTGGTACGGCGCGCCGCAGATCTGGGCGTGGCGCGCGAGCCGCGCGCGGGTGCTCCGCGGCCTCGTGGACCGGCTCTGCACCATGCTCCCGTTCGAGGAGGCGCTGTGGCAAGCGAGGGGCGTCGACGCGAGCTACGTAGGGCACCCCGCGTGCGAGGTCGCCGCCCTCACACGACGGGAGGCCCGCGCCGTGCTCGCGCTGACCGAGCGCGCGAGCGCGATCGCGCTGCTCCCCGGGAGCCGCCCCCAAGAGGTCCGCGGCTTGCTGCCCGCGATGCTCGAGGCTTACGATCGCCTGCGCGCCGACCGCGCGAGCGTCGACGGCCGGGTGTTCCTCGCGCCCAGCCTGGACGACGCGACGCTCGCGTGGGCGCGGGCCCTCGCGGGGGCGGCCTCGCTCGAGGTCGTCGACGTGGACGCCACGGCGGGCATCGGGCGCGTGCTGCCGGCGTTCAACGCCGCGATGGTGGCCTCGGGGACCGCGTCGCTCGAGTGCGCGATCGCCGACGTCGTTCCCGTGGTGGGCTACCGCGTGGGCCTCGTGACGGAGCTCGGCGCGCGCCTGCTCCTCAAGACCCCGCACGTCGCGCTCCCCAACGTGCTCCTCGGCCGCGCGGCGTTCGCAGAGCTCTTGCAGCGCGACGCGACCCCCGAGGGCCTCGCGCGGGCGGTCGGGCGCGCGCTCGACGACGACGCCGGTCGCGCCGCCTGCGCGGACGTGCGACGCGCGCTCGGCCCCGAGCGGACGCCCTCCCGGACCGTCGCGCGAATCCTCGACTCATGGCGGTGAAGAAGGGGCGCCCCGCGAGCGCCGGCGCGGC
>CAZHGG010000143.1:0-9760 GCA_964531755.1 uncultured Polyangiaceae bacterium | reverse complement strand
GCGCGCGTGCTCGCGTGCGCGGCGCTCGTGGTGCTCGCGCACCAGCACCTCGAGACCAAGATGCGGGACCAGAAGTGGTTCTTCGGCCGCGCCTCGCGGAACATCCGCGATCAGCAGCTCACCCTCGGCCGGTGGCTCGCCCCCAAGCAGGTGCGGCGGGTTCTCGTCGGCGACGCGGGCGCGATCCTGTACGCCTCCGACAAGCCGGGGCTCGACATCATCGGCCTCGGCGGCTACCACGCGCTGCCGTTCGCGCGCGCCGGCGTGCACGGCATGCCCGCCACGATCGAGCTCATCGAGCGCATGGCGCCGGCCGAGCGGCCCGACGTGCTCGCGATCTTCCCCACCTGGTGGGGCTCGTTCCCCACGTGGTTCGGCCCCGAGGTGCTCGCGCGCTTCCCCGTCGAGGGGAACGTCATCTGCGGCGGGTACGAGCACGTGGTCTACCGCGCGGACTGGCACGTCCTCGGCAGCGGCGCGCTGCCGCGCGGCTTCGACAAGGGGCTCGAGGTGCGCGACGAGGTCGACGTGGCGGATCTCGTGAGCGAGCGGCTCCACGACTACGCGTTCACGCGGCCCCAGAACGGGTGGACCGAGATGAAGATCCTCCCCGACCCGTGGAACGTGCGCCGCGACATGTTCGACGCGGGCCGCCGCATTGGCGCCGGCAAGAGCGAACGGTTCACCTTGCACCGCGCGATCCTCGGCCGCCGCGGCGCCCTCTCGCTGCGCACCGTGCCCGACGCGAGCGCCTCGATCACCGTGCGCGTCGACGGCCAAGAGCTCGCGAAAGAGACGCTGAAGCGCACCCCCGCCTGGGTGGAGGTCGTGCTCGACGTGCCGCCCGGCCTCGTCACCCGCGACAAGCTGCAGGTCGAGATCCTCTCGACCGGGCCGGGCGACTGGGTCGACTACCACGCGTGGTTTGCGCAGTAGCGCTCGAATTTTCTTGAACTCCTCGGGGCGTACCTCCATTCATGGACGTAATGCCGATTCTCCTGCGACGCGGGGTTGCGCTGTGCCTTGGCTTCTTGCTGCCCGCCGCGGCCTGCACAGTCGACCCGCCCGGAGGCGGGGCGGAGGACGCGTCACCTGCGGACGGCGCGGTCGCCGACGTGGCCACGGACACGGCCGTGCCCACCGACACCAGCGCTCCGGACACGAGCCCCTCCGACACCAGCGCCCCCGACGGCTTCGCCGCCGACTCGACCCCCGCGGACTCCAGCCCGACAGACGCCTCCGCAGACGGAGCGGCGGACGGGATGGCCGATGCGGCCACAGACGCGGCCCGCGACGGCTGCGCCGACGCCGGTTCCGCCGACAGCGGCCTCGGCATGTCGCGCCTGCTGTCCGGCTGCGGCGAGAACGACGGCACCTACGACGTCGTGGCGACCTGCACCATGACGCCCATCAACCAGCTCGGGCCGGCGGGGGGCTGCTGTCGCGAGGCGGCCTACACGACGACGACCACCTGCACGACGGCGCTCCACGAGGTGCCCGACGGGGCGGGGAGCCTGGCGCTCCGCATCGATCCGATGGCCGGCTGCACGACCACGTCGACCCCCACGGCGTGTAGCCAGGTTGGGAACGCCGCGGCGTGCGACGGCGCGGCCCTCACCTGCCCCTTGGCGGCGTATCCGCAGCCGGGCGCGCCCTCCCTCCTCGAGGGCACGTACGCTCGCGTCATCCAAACGGACCGCTTCATGACCCGGCGCACGGTGCTGGCCGAATACCGCGCCCATTGCGCAGAGCCTTTCTTCGTCCCCCAGACCACGGTCCCCTCGTGCTCCACCGTGCCGCCCACCCGGACCCTGGTCACGACCGCCACGAAGTTCACGAAGGTGTCCGCGGGGACGTTCCGCGCGCGGCGAGGGTGGGCGTCGCGCTCCTCCACGCTGAACCTCTGCGCGATGCCGATCATCGACGTGGTCGACAACGCCGCCGTGATCAACGACCGCTTCACCGAGGGCAACCCGCCGGCCGCGGGTGCGTTCGCGACCACCAGCTACTCCTGCACCTACACGTTCACCTTGAGGTGAGGCTCCCGCCGCGGGCGCAGCGCGACGAGCGCGACGCCCGCGGCCGACGGGACGCGCGGGGTGTCAGAGCTTCACGACGAACGAGAGCGCGCCGAGGCACATCTCGTCGAGGGTCTCCTCGCCGAGGCGGATCTCCTTGGGCTGGGAGAGCCCCTGGTCGCGCAGAGCGCCGCTGATCTTCCGGTTGCTCATCGTGTTGTCGTAGGTGCAGCGGATGGTCAGCGTGTCGCCGGGGGAGATGCTCGGCAGGTTGTCCAGGGGAGTGTCGTATTGGAAGCCTCGCTGCCAATCGAAGTTCCATTTGGGCTCTTGGAGGAGGCACTCGTCCGCGGGCGACCCCGCGCTCGGGGCGGCGCGCTTGAGGGAGATGCGCTCGTCGACGCCCGCGAAGTGCATGTGAGCGCCTACGGCGAGGATGCCCAGCTTCGCGGGGACGAACTTCCCGCCCAGCGACGTGGGCATCGTGAACGTCATGGTCTCAGTGTGCCCTTTGGCGTTCGGCGGGATGAGGAACTCGACCCCGCTCGGGGGATCGGCCGGCCCCGGGAGCAGCCCGCGGCCTTCCTTCGGGGCGCTGCCGAAATTGCCAATCAAGGTCGTGATCACGAGGTACTTCGGCGGCGTGTCGGTCATCGCGTATTGGAACGCCGTGAGGTCGGGCTCCGGGCTCGCGTTGCCGTGCGGGTGATAGTGGATCTGCATCACGAAGCGCGTGCCCGCGTCCGCCACCAGGGCGGCGTCTGTGGGGTACACCGCGGGCACCGAGCCCGGCGCCCAGGCGGCGACCAGGCGCGCGCCGTCGACCCGGGGGCCCCCGGGGCACTCGTACTCGTCAGCGTCGCCCGGGGTCTTCGCGCCCTCGGGGATGGCGAAGGCGAGCGCGTGGTGGACGATGCTCTTGTTCGTGGGCACGAAGAAGGTGCCGGTCATGTAGCGCCGGGTCGCGAGCTTCGGGTCGAGCACGAAGCAGCGGAGCGTGTCTTTGGTGGCGCCGCTGAGCGAGAACGGCGCCTTGGCGGTGAGCGCAGAGGCCCCGGGCAGGTCGATGGTGGCCTTCGGCGCGGGCGCAGGGGGCGCATCCTTCGGATCCCCCTCGAGGGCGCCGCCGTCACTCCACGCCTTGATGGTGGCGATCTCCGCGTCGGTCAGGCGCTCGTCGTCCTTCCACCCGAAGCGCGGCTTGCACTCGGCCGTGTCGAGCGCGCCCCACGGCGGCATGACGCGCTCGGCGGTCTTCTCCGCCATGAGCTGCGCGTAGTCCTTCGCCCCCGCGTACGTGAGCAGCGAGAAGGGCCCGATGCCGCCGGGCGCGTGGCACTTCTGGCAGTGTGCCTGGACGATCGGCTCGACGTCCTTGTGGTAGGTGACCGCCGCGCCCGGGGCCGGCGTGGGCGGGGAGGTGGCGGCCGAGCCGGCGGGCTCGGCCCCCACGCCCGGCGTGGGCGCCGTCCCCGCTGTGCAGGCGACCGCCAGACCAACCAGCGAGGAGACCGAGAGCGCGACGACAAGCCTCATGGCTTCATCGTCAAGCAATTCGTGGGCCCGGGCAAGGCGCGCGGATCTTCGGGGATCCGCGCGTGCGCGGTGGACGCGCCCTCGTCCGGTGGACCCGCGCGCGTCCGGTCAGCGCGTGGGCGCCGCGCGCCACGACTCGCGCCGCTCGGAGAGAACCCGGCCTCCCTCTCCGTACGTGCGCTCCGCGAACGACAGCGCTCCGCCCTCGCGCAGCACGACCACGGTCGATGCGCGTGTGCCGTAGCCCGGGAGCGCCACGAAGGCCGGCGCGAGCGCCCGCTCGAGCTCGACCGGGACGCCGGTGCGCGGCAGCTCGCCGTCCTCCACCGCCTCGCGATCGGCGAGGAGCTCGAAGGCGGCCTCGGGGTCCATCGGGCCCTCGAGCCACTCGGTGAGCCGCGCGACGCCGCGGACGACCTTCGGCCAGGGATCGTCGAGGCGGCCGTTCGAGACCCCGTGCACACCGTCCGCCACGGCCTCGCACCTCACCGCGGGGCCTTCGCCGTCGCGCGCGTAGACCAGCTCCTCGCCGTCGAAGAAGAGCGCGTTGAACGACGGGTATTCCGCCCCGTCGAGGGTGCGCAGGTAGTCGCGCGCGGGCGCCCCTCCGTGGGCTACGAGGTAGTCCGCGACGAGCGCCCCGCGCGAGCGCCCCGCGCGGCGCGCCGAGGGCGCGCGCACGTTCGTGACGCACGCGAACCGGGCGGCGTGGGTGACGCCGAGCCAGGTCCCGCCCTTCTCCAGGTCGCGCCCGGCGAGCACGTGGGGGGCGTCGGCCCAGAAGCCGCTCGCGGCCGACGGGCGGGCGAAGAGCTCGTCGCGGTTGGCGAGCACCGCGAGCTCGACCGGGGCGCCGCGTGTCGGCCGCGCGCGCCGCGCGAAGAGGACGAGGCACACGCGCTCAGCGCCCTCCGGCCCCGGTCTGCTGGTTGAACTGCTTGCAGCGGTCCATGCACGCGGGGTCGTCGACGCACTGGGTGGTGCAGTCGTTCATGCGGTCGCGAGACTGGCACTTCGGGTCGCGCTCGCAGCGCTGCGGGTCCTTCGCCGCGGCCTTCTCGAGGTGCGCGCACCCGGGGAGCGCCGCCGCGAGGGCGCCGAGCCCGACCGCCAAACAGGCAAGATACAAGAGTTGCGCTCTCATGGGGACTGCCCGGGCGGCGGCGTGGTCTTGTCGATCGAGGGGCGCTCGCGGAGGCACTTCTCGAGCGCGGGCTGCAGGCCGGCCATGTCCGGCGGGAGCCGCGGCTTGCCCATCACCGGCGCGCCGAGGCGGTTCCACGCCATGCCGCGCTCGCCCACGGAGAGCCACACGAACAGCGCGCGCCCGCGGATGTTCTCGAACGGCACACCGCCCCCTTGGCCCCCGAACCACATGCGGGAGTCGTGGCTGTTGTGGCGGTTGTCGCCCATGACGTAGGCCTCGCCCGGCTTGACGAAGTACGGGCCCTGGTAGTCGTTCATGCCGCCCGAGTAGCGGTCGTAGAGCGTGAGGAACGCCTCGTCGTCGAGGAACTCGACGAACAGATCGCCCTCGTGTTTCGCGGGCACCGGCTCGCCCTCGGTGTAGGTGTAGACGCCCACGAAGCAGCTCGGCACCTCCCACCCGTTCAAGATGGGGTGCCCGCCGCGGGCCTCGAGCTTGTCGCCCGGGATGGCGATGACGCGCTTGATGAAGTCTTGCTCGGGGTGCTCGGGGAAGGCGAACACCATCACGTCGCCGCGCTCGGGCGGCATGCGAGAGAACAGCCGGGTCTTGGTGAACGGGATGGCGGGGCCGTAGCTGAACTTGTTGACGAAGATGTGGTCGCCCACCTGGAGCGTGGGAATCATCGAGCCGCTCGGGATCTTGAACGCCTCCACGACGAACGCGCGCAGGAAGAGCGCGACGGCGAACGCGACGAACACGCTCTCGACGTATTCGCGCACCTCGCTCTTGCGCCAGCGACCGAGGCGCACGTCGACCTCGCCCTCGGCGCGCACGAGGGCGTCCACGAACGTGCTCTGGTCGAACGGCTGCACGCCCATCGCGGCCTCGAGGGCGTCGAGGGCGTCGGTGAGCGTGTGGCGCTCCTTCGCGGAGAGCTCCTGCTTCACCAGCTGGCTCTGGGTGTCGAGGATCGACTCGGCCTCCTCGAGGAGCGCGCGCGCCCGCTCGAAGGCGCTGCGCAGCGCCTCGGCGACGCCCACCGGGAGCGGCGTGTAGGCGTGGCTCGCGAGCGGCAGGCGGTGACGCGCGGCCCAGAAGGCGATCTCGAAGGCGGTGAGGGTGGCGATGCCGACAGGGACCGGCTGCTCGCGTACGAAGGAGCGAACGAACGCGAGGCCGCCCTCGAGCAGCTCGCCGCTGGACGGGGTGAGCGCCCACACACACACGCACGCCAGCACGAGGGGCGCGAGCACGAACCACAGCGCCCAGTAGAGGCTTCGGAGGGCGCGGTTCACCGGCGGCAGCGGCGCGGCCGGCGCACGGGGGGTCGCCTTGCGGCGCCGCGCCTTCTCGGCGCGGGCCTCGCGGGGGCTGGCGTCGGCGTCGTGCGCGCTGGCCTCGGCCTCGCTGGGTTCGCTGGCCTCGGTCGCCTCGGTCGCCTCCGCGGTGTCTTTGGCCTGGTCGCGAGGGCCGTCGCCTACCCTCGCCGCCGCGTCGTCGTCGGGCCCCGCCCCCGCGGCGGACGCGCTGCCTGTGGGCTTGTCTTCTTCGGGAGCTTCGTTCACGGGGCTTCGCCGACCGACACCGCGTAGTTCACTACGGCGGCGCGATCGTCCAGGGGGTTCGCAGGCGGGTTCACTACGCCAGCGCTCGGGGTGTTGTCGATGATTACGTAGTACTGCCCCTTGGGCACGGGCACCGCCCGCGCGTACTCTGTGCCTTGGTTCAGCACGTCGGAGAGCATGGGCGGCTGCGCGAGCGGCCCGTGCGACGGGTAGTCGAGATAGAGGCGCAGAGAGGCGTCGCCGGCCGCGCGCGGCACGAGGAAGAGATCGAGCTGCGGCGCCCCGTCGAGCTGCGCCCGCAGGAAGATGGCCTGACCGTCGCCCGTCACCTCGAGCGGGCCGATGAAGTCGCGCTGGTTCTGGTGCACCTCGGTGCGCGAGTTCTCGAGCACCACGCGATCCTGCCCCCGCAGGTTGAACGCGTGGAACGGGCGCTTGCCGAGCTCGACGATCCCGAGCGCCACGTCGTCGCTGCCGTCCTCGTCATGGATCACGGTGAACCCCTCGTTCAGCTTCGCGGAGACGAGCTGCCGGCCGAAGGTCTCGCCGACCGGGTTCAGCGTGTTCAGGAAGTTGGCGGTCGTGCTCTCGATCTTGCCCACCTGGAAGTTCGACGAGAGCACCTGGCGGGGGCGGAAGTACGCGTACACGTCGCACTTGTCGGCCGCCACGAGGAAGTCTTGGTTGTACTGGACCGACCCCGACATCTGGAACGTGAGCTTCTTCGAGACGTTCGTGTAGGCGTACCCCTCGCCCTGAAACTCGATGAAGAGGTCGCCGTTGGGCATCTCGCGCTGCGCGCACGAGCGGGGGTAGAAGCGGCCGATCACGGGGGTATCGTCGCTCAGCTTGAGCGGCGCGTTGTGCGAGGTCATCTGCTTGCAGAACTCGCCGAGGCCGGTCTGCAGCATGGAGCGTCGCATCGAGCGGGACGAGGGCTCGTTCAGCGTGCCACGGAAGCTGCAGACCCCGCAGGAGCCGCACCCGACGGTGGGCAGCGCGAGGAGGGAGAGGAGAGCGAGGGCTTTTCGCACGGAGGCTCGGGGGAAAATGGCTCGAGGGAGAGGCGCGGCGGACGGCGTCGGCGGGGAGCATAGCGCTACTTCGCCCGCGACGATGCGTGTAGTGTGATGCCCATGACGAGGTCGCTGAAGACGAGGGGCAAGGTGGCGGTGCTCGGCGGCGGCGCGTGGGGCACCGCGCTCGCGAAGCTGCTCGCCGACAAGGGGGACGACGTGGCCATGTGGTGCCGCTCGGAGGAGCTCGCGCGCCAGATCAACGCGACCCGCTCGAACCCCAAATACTTGCCGAGCGCCCAGCTCCCGCCGTGCCTCGTGGCCTCGAGCGATCTGCGCGCGTGCCTCGAGGACGCCACGCTGGTGCTCTTCGTCGCGCCGAGCCACGCCACGCGGGAGGTGGCCCGGCTCGCCGCGGACAGCCTGCCGCCGGGGGTCCCGATCGTCAGCGCGACGAAGGGCATCGAGAACGACACGCTCATGTTCGTCGACGAGATCCTGGAGGCCGAGCTGCCCGCCGCGGCCAAGGGTCGGCTCGCGTTCCTGAGCGGCCCGAGCTTCGCGAAGGAGCTGGCCGCGGGGCTCCCGACCGGCGTGGTCATCGCCGCGAAGAGCGACGCCATCCGCGAGAACGTGATGCGGCGGTTCCACGCGCCCCACATGCTCACCTACGCCAGCAGCGACGTGGTCGGCGTCGAGTGCGGCGGCGCGCTGAAGAACGTGATCGCGATCGCCGCGGGGACCGCCGAGGGCCTGGGGTTCGGCCACAACACGCGCGCGCTCCTCATCACGCGTGGCCTCGCCGAAATGGTGAAGCTCTCGCTCGCGCGCGGGGGCGACGCCCTCACGATCGCCGGGCTCGCCGGCATGGGCGAGCTGTCGCGGAACAAGACCGTGGGCGTGGCGCTGGGCAAGGGGCGGAAGCTGCCCGACATCCTCGCCAGCCTCGGGCACGTGGCGGAGGGCGTGAAGACCACGAAGAGCGCCTACGATTTGTCCAAGAAGTTGGGCATCGACATGCCCATCGTGCGACAAGCGTACGCCGTGCTTTACGAGGACAAGCCCGCCGCGCAAGCCGTCCGCGACTTGATGGCGCGCGAGCTCGGTCCTGAGTTCGACCCCTGAGGCGCCCATGACTCGCTCGCGACCTGTCCCCTCCCCGGCCCCGCTGGCCCGCTCCAAGGTCTCCACGGTCTCCACGGTCTCGAGCGGCGCCCCGCGCCGGCGAGGGTCGCTCGCGGCACGCGCGGCACGCGCCCTCCTGCCCTTCGCGGTCGCGACGAGCGGCGCTGCCACCGCTGCCGCGCAGGTCCCTCCGCAGCAGCCCTATCCCCAGCAGCCGCCGCAGCCGTACCCCCAGGCGCAATACCCGCAGCAGCCCTATCCCCAGCAGCCGCAACCCTATCCCCAGCAGCCGCAGCCCCAGCCGTACCCGCAGCAGCCCCAGCCGTACCCGCAGCAGCCCCAGCCCCAGCCGTACCCGCAGCAGCCGCAGCCCTATCCCCAGCCCTATCCGCAGCAGTATCCCCAGCCCTATCCGCAGCAGTATCCCCAGCCGTACCCGCAGCAACCGCTGCCCGATCCGCGCGCCGGCAACCGCACCGACGGGGAGTTCGCGTTCTTGCTCGGCACGGGCGCGGGGTACGGGGTGGGCACCGGCGTCACGCTCGATCTCCTCGCGATGAGCAAGCCCGACCCCGGCCTCGCTGTGATCGCGCCCATCGGCCTCGGCTTGGCCGTGCCCGCGGGGCTCTTCGCGGTCGACTACTACACGCCGTTCCGCAAAGGGGTGCCGGCGACGATCTCGACCGGGCTCTTGCTCGGCGCGGTCGAGGGCATCGCCATCAGCGGCACGCAGTGGCAGCTCACCTCCGACAACCGAGGCAGCCGGTGGAGCGCGGGCGCCTATGGCGCGCTCACCTTCCTCACGGCGACCGGCGGCGGCGTCGGCGGCTATTTCTGGGGCGAGTTCGCGCGGCCCGATCCGCGCACGCTCCTCTTCCTCAGCAGCGGCGCCGCCTGGGGCGCGCTCACGGGCACGGCCATCGGGCTCGGCGCGAGCTCGGGCGGGTTCCCCCGCGCCGCCGACCCCGCCGCCATCCTCGGGCTCCTGCTCTACAACGGCGGCATCGCCGGCACCGGCGCGCTCTCGTTCGTGTGGTCGCCGTCGTACGCCACGATGAAGGGCATGTGGGCCGGCTACGCGCTCGGCGCCCTCGCCGGGTGCATCGTCTACCCGTTCTACATCGGCAGCGACGCGGATCCGCGCCACGGGCTCATCGCGAACGCGCTGGGCGGCCTCGGCGGGTTGGCGCTCGGCGCCGCCCTCACCTACAACGCGAAGGACTCGGGGCAGGCCACCTGGAAGCCCCCGTTCCACGTCGGGGTCGCCCCGGGGCAGAGCGGCGGCGCGACCCTGAGCGCGTTCGGCGAGTGGTGAAGCCGGGCGGCCGCGCGTGAGGGCGGCGCGGGGCC
>CAZHGG010000142.1:0-9760 GCA_964531755.1 uncultured Polyangiaceae bacterium | reverse complement strand
CCACGATCCTGAAGACGACGAAATCACGCCGGTCCCCGCGGCGGCGGAGGCCCGGAACGTCCCGGCCGAGGCGCAGGCCGGCCGCCACGCGGACGACGAGGACGCCCTCCTCGACGCGCTCGAGGCGCCCGCGGCGGCGCACCCCGCGGCCACCGAGCCGCTCACCCCCGCCCACCGCTCGCACGCCCCGGTCCACGCGGAGCCCCTCGACCTCGGCCAGGTCGAGGCGTTCGCGGACCTGCCGGACGACGCGCGCGACACCTTCGCCGCCGCCGCCTCGCAGGTGCACCTCGCCGCGGGGCAAGAGGTCGCCGAGTTCGCGCTGGCCTACGTCGTGGAGGGCGAGGTCGACGTCGCGCCACGAGGCGTCCCGGTGACCGCCACGCACCTCGCGGCGGGCGCGGTCCTCCGCGCGCTGGGCACCCCCTCCGACGCGCCGCCCGTGCGCCTCGTGTGCACCACGAAGTCGGCGCACATCGCCGTATGGAGCGACGAGGCGGTGCTCGCGGCCTTCCGCAGCTGCCCTTGGGTGGAGGACGACCTCCGCTCGGCGGCGGACCCCATCCAGGCGCTCGTGGGCATGAGCATGGGCGCGCTCGGGCGCCGCCTCGACGACATGCTCCGCGCGCAGGTCGGCGCGCTGCTGAAGGTGCGGTCGCTCCTCGCCGGCGAGATCGTCGCCGAGGCCGGCGCGCCCGTGCCGGGGCTCGTGGTGGTGGGGGCCGGGCGCCTCGAGCTCGTCGATCACGACGAGGTCGTCGGCGAGCTCCTGCCCGGAGAGTTTCTCTTTGCTGATCAAGTACTTGGGGCGGGCGCGGCCCCGTACGGCGCGCGCGCGGGCGCCGGCGGCGCGCTGGTCTTGGCGGGCAACCGCGCGGTGGCGCAGGAGCTGATGGTCACGTGCCCTCCCCTCCTCGAGATCTTGGCCGGGATGTGAGGCGCGCGGCGTGAGGCCAGCCGCCGTCGCCGCCACGAGCCGCGAGGAGGAGGCGCGCCACCTGCTCGCCCTCTACGCGGGCGATCCCGCGCGCGTGATGGGCACGGTGGAGGCCCAGCTCAACGTGCTCGCCGGGCGCGCGCAGACCCTGCTCTCCCTCACGGGGCTCACGATCACCGTCACGGGCTTCTCGGGCACCAGCATCGCGAGCACGAGCCGCACGGCCGCCACGCTCATCGTCACCGGGCTCGTCCTCGTGCTGCTCGGCGCCGGGCAGTGCATCGCGGGCATCCTCGCGGTGCGGTGGACCACGTCGATCGCGCCCTGCGAGCTGGAGCAGGCGCTCCTCCACGCGCTGGCCCGACGCGACGAGAAGACGCGCGCGTACACCCGCGCGCTCGCGCTCGTCATCGCGGGGCTGACGGCCTACGTCCTCAGCGTGAGCCTGCTGCTGCTCGCGGTGCCCGCCAAGGCCGGGTGAGGCGCCCGGCGCCCGCTCAGAACTCGAACGTCAGGCCCATGGTCCACGAGTTGGCGCCGACGCGCAGCGGGGCGGTCTGGCCGATGCCGTTCAGCATGCTGAGGTAGTACTCCGCGTAGAAGTACGTGTTGTTGATGCCCACGGTCTGGTCCATGCTCCGCGAGGCGCCCGGGTCGAGGAAGTCGAGCGCGAGCGCGAGCCCCCCGGCGACGTGCGTGCCGAACGTGTGGCCCTCGCCGCGGACCGTGCCGGTCGGCGTCTTGACCTCGGCCGTGCCGCCGGTGTTGCTGGCGCGCCAGAGCCCGAGGCCGAGCCCGCCCTTCACGTAGGGCACGAACGGCACGCCCGCGTCGCGCCAGAGCACGTCGACGCGGAGCACGGCCACCGTGTACAGCGACCAGATGTCGAGCGAGGTCTCGTCGCCCGAGAGCGAGCCATCACGGAGCAGGCGCGCCGTGTCGCTCATGTTGGTGTACCCCAGCCCCAGACCGGGGCCGAGGGTGCCGAAGTGGGGGATGCGCAGGGCCTGCCAGTCGAGCTCGCCGCCGAACAAGAGCCGCGGCATGGTCCCGAACGTGGTCTGGTAGGGCTTGCCGCGGAGCCCCGGCTCGTCGTCGATCTGCGGCTTGTAGGGCGAGAAGCGGAGCTCCAGCGCGAAGTGCTGCGGCGTCGCGTAGAGAGACCGCCGGTGCGCCAGCGAGTCGGCCGCGCGGGCCTCCGTGGCGGCGCCGAGCAGCGGGAGAGAAGAAGCGAGCGCGAGCGCGAAGGCGGGGACGCGACCGCGCGCGCGCCGCGCGACGGAGGAGACCGAGCGACGGAGGAGACCGAGCGATATCATCGGGTTCTGTTCCTAACGCGGCGGCGGAGCAGCGAGGCCACGATCACGAAGAGCGGGAAGGCCGAGAGCAGCCCGCCGACGGGGGCGGCCTCGGTGGAGCAGCCCCCGGCCTGGCCGCCCGAGTCACGGTAGACCTGCCAGAAGTCGCTCGTGAGCCCCGGCGTGGCGCACGTGGGCTCGACGAGGGTGCCAACGTTTCCATACGAGTCGACCGCGGCCACGGCGACCGCGTAGGTCTGGTCGTTGGTGAGGGGCTGGCCGTTGTACGACTCGACGACGACGCGCGCGCCCGTGCCGCCCGTCTCGGCGCAGAGGTACTTCGCGTCGGGCAGCGCCGACTGGCTGCCCGAGGGAGGCGTGAGGTTGGACGAGCCGCAGGAGCCGCCCGTGTTCGGGACGGTCTCGGTGGTGGTCGTGCACGCGTCCGCGCCGGCGTCGGCGATCTCCGCGTCGCTGGCGGCGTCGGCGGCGGCGGTCGCGTCGGGGCACGAGACCACCTGCTTCGTGTCGGGCGCCTTCGACGTAGGCTTGTCGTCGCAGTAGACGCGCACGCCGACCTGGTCGACCGTGCCCGCCTCGCCGACGGCGTCCCACGTGACGATGAGCCGCGTGTTCCCGGGGAGCACCTTGAGCCCGGAGAGCGACGCGGGCCCCACCGTCTTCACCTGGAGATCCACCTGGTCGGTCGTGCCGATGGGCTCGGTGCCCGCCCCCTGCACCCACATGAAGAAGAGGCTGTAGGTGGTGAGCGCGATGTCCTTGCAGACCGTCGCGTCCTTCGAATAGTCGCCGACGTTCGTGTCGGTGCGCCGCGTGAGGATGTTGCGGACCGGGATGGAGATGGTCTGCGCCTGCGCGTTCGGCAGGTTGCCGTAGGGGCGCCAGCACTGCTGGGTCGTGCCCGAGCGCGCCGCCACCGGCTTGCAGTCCTGCGTGCCCGCCCACACCTGGAGCGACTGGTTCGCGTTGAAGCCGGAGGCCGTGTAGGTGATCTCGAGCGTCTGGTTGCCGAAGCAGTCGTCGTAGCTGATGGCCTCCGGGTTGACCTGGCGCTTCGTGACGACCGAGCCGTCCGACGCGCGGCGGACGAGCGACGCCTTGTTCGAGATCGCGACGGTCTGGGCGCGGGCGCGCCCGCTGAACGAGAGGACGCCGAGCGCGACGACGAGCAGGAGGAGCGCGGAGAGGAGGTGGCGGGGGCGCGGCATCTTTGGGCGGGCGAAGCATACCCTGTGCCAACGAGAACACGATGAAATCCGACGGAGAAACGCCCGCGCGACGCCAACATGGCAAGGCGCGCGACGTCGGGTCGAATCGCAGTGACAAGTTGTCACCGCGTCTCGCGACGCGCAGCGCCCGACGCTACTCCTCTTCGTCGCCGCCGCCCGGGCGCGACGCGGGCTCGTCGGTCCCGAGCTCGCCGGTGGCCAGCTTGAACGGGATGATGCGCGTCGCCGCGGGGGCGCCGCACTGGAGCACGGGCTTGCTCCCGCCCTTCTCCAGCAGCTCGATGACGCGGAGGGCCGCCGCGCGGCTCGTGTGGTGCACGCCGTGCACGTGGCGGCCGCCGATGACCGTCTCGAGGAGCGTGACGCCGTCGACCTCGAAGTGCCCGGCGAGCGCGCGCCGGAGCTCGGCGTAGCTCTGGTGGTTCGGCGGGATCGGCCCGAGCGCCACGAAGAAGGTGCTCGTGCACTCGGCGATGGGGGGCTCGGCCGCGCGCGGCACCTCGGGCCAGTCGATGAGCGACGCGGCCGGCGCGCGGTTCAGCAGCGAGTGGATGAGGTCCTCTCCGTCCTCGATGGACGCGGCCACCCACACGTCGTCGACCGTGCGCGCGGACACCGTGAGCGGCACGAACTGCGGCGGCTTCCGCAGCACGTATTTCCCCGCGATCTTGGAGTACGTGAGGTGCTCGACCTCGCGGAGCTGCGGGAGCGGGACCGGGTGCCAGCCGTCCTTCGGGTGGCGCCGCCACACCTGCGCCGAGCGCGCCGCGGACTGGGTCTCCACGACCCAGAGCGCGCCGTCGGTGCCCTCCGAGAACGAGAGGATCTCGCTGAACTGCTCCGGCACGTCGACGAGAGACCAGTCCTTGCCGTTCCACTTGGCGGCGTAGGGCTGCGAGTTGCCGTTCAGGATCTGCGTGGCCGTCACGAAGAGGCCCGTCTTTTGAGCGTGGAGGTGGACGTCCTTCACCTTCCCCTCGGCGGGGAACGAGCCCGGCAGCTTGTCGAGCACGCCGGCCTTGCTGCCGCCGGTGAAGCGCTGGACGACGAGCTTCGAGTCGCCCTCGCCGCACGCCCGCCCGGCCACGAGGACCTCGCCCTTGCGCGCGCCGACCGTCTCCCAGCAGTACTTGGTGTCGAGGGCGAGCCCGGAGGGCGCCGGGGCGTCGGTGATGAGCTCGACCCGCGCCTTCGCGTACGGCCGGGGCGCGGACGCGTTGCCGATGAGGACGAACGCGCCCTGCTCGTCGACGCCCATCGAGACGTACCCCTCCGCGCCTTGGCCGCGGAACGAGGGGCCGACGACGCCGCCCTTCACCCGGCGCACCGAGTTGCCGATGAGGGTCTCGGCGAACACGTAGAGGTCCTCCGGAGTGCCACCGACGGCGTAGATTTGGCGCGCGTCGGGGATCTGCGCGATGGGCTTCGTGAGGTTGCTGGTGGCCGCGACCATGACGCCGGAGGAGACGAAGTCGCCCGCGCCGAGCTGCGAGTGCAGCCGGGTGACGCCGTTGCGGCTGCGCGTGTGCACGGCGAAGGGCATCTCCACCGGGTCGACGAGGATGTGCGAGCGGCCCGAGCGGGTGTGCTCCGGCGGGGGCGGCGGCCCCGAAGGGCCCTTGAACACCGTAGGACCGCACCCGACCACGAACGAGCCGAGAGCGCCAACGAGCCCGAGGAGTGCGGAGCGCATGGTCAGTGAGCGTACCGCAAAACCGGCCCGTCCCCTATCCCTCGGCAGGCGTCCGCGCGGCTTCGCGGCGGCGCGGCGAGGCGAGACAAGCTCGGCCGACGCGCCTAAGGTGTCGGCCATGCCGAGCCTCGTCCCCTCCCGCGCCGCCCGCCCCTCCGACGACCCGATCTTCGCGCTGAACCGCGAGGCGAACGCGCGCAAGGCGAAGGGCGAGTCCATCGTCAACGCCACCGTGGGCGCCCTCCTCGACGACGACGGCGCGCTCTCCGTGCTCCCCTCCGCCGCGCGCGCGGTGCGCGAGGTGCCCGAGGCCGACTGGGCCGCGTACGCGCCCATCGCGGGCACGCCCGACTTCCTCCGCGCCGTGTGCGACGACCTCTTCGCGACCGGCGCCGTCGACCCGCGCCTGCGCGAGGCGGCGTGCGCCTCGGCCACCCCCGGCGGCACGGGCGCCCTCCGGCACGCGCTCGCGAACTACCTCGAGCCAGGCCAGAAGGTGCTCACGACCTCGCACTACTGGGGCCCTTACCAGACCCTCGCCGACGAGAACGGCCGCGGCGTCGAGACCTTCCGCATGTTCGACGACGCCGGCGGCCTCGACGTGGGCGCGCTCGACGCAGCGCTCGGCGCGCAGCTCGCGGCGCAGGGGCGCGCGCTGCTCTTCCTGAACGATCCGTGCCACAACCCGACCGGCTTCTCGATGTCGATGGACGAGTGGGCAGGCGTGGCGGAGGTGCTGGAGCGCCACGCGGCGCGCGGGGCGGTGACCCTGCTCTCCGACATGGCGTACTACGCGTACGCCGGCAGCGAGCCGCGCGCGTTCATGCGCCACCTGGCGCCGCTGCTGGGCAAGATCGGCCTCTTGTTCGCGTGGAGCGCGTCGAAGTCGTTCACGCACTACGGCCTGCGCGTGGGCGCGCTCGTCGCGTGCGAGCCCGACGCCGACGTGAGGGCCCGCACGGAGGCGGCCCTCGCCTACTCGAGCCGAGGCACGTGGTCGAACTGCAACCGCGGCGGGCTCGGGGCGATCACGCGGCTGCTCACCGACCCGGAGCTGCGCGAGAGCTGCGTCGCCGAGCGCGAGGCCCTGAAGGCCGTGCTCGCCGCCCGCGTCGCGGCGTTCAACGCGGCGGCGCGCGGGCGCCTGCGCTACCCGCGGTACGACGGCGGCTTCTTCGTGACGGTGTTCGCCGACGACGCCCAAGAGCGCGCGGCGCGCATGCGCGAGAAGGGCGTGTTCGTCGTGCCAGGGAAGGGCACCCTGCGCGTCGCCCTCTGCGGGGTCGCCGAGCGCGACGTGGCGCGCCTCGTCGACGCGCTCGATGAGTAGGCCTGAATTCTCGCCCGTAGACGTGCCCGCGCCCGTGCCGTGAGCTTCGGATCACGCGCTGCCCACGGGCCCGCGCGGCGAGCGCGCCTCAGAAGAGACCGAGCGAGAAGCTGAACGCGAACGGGTCCTCGTAGAGCGACTTGCGGGTCACGTTGTAGCCGAGGTCGAACGCGAGCGGCGCGATGGGGGTCTTCAGGCGCAGCCCGGTGCCCACGTCGGCGCGGAGCGGGAACTCGCCCTTGGAGAACGGGTAGCCGACCGCGCGCCAGAGGTTCCCAACGTCGGTGAAGACCACGGTCTCCACCGCGCCGCCGCCGAGGGGGATGCGCAGCTCGAAGCGCTGCACGGCCATGAGGTCGCCGCCCCGCACGGGCGCCGTGGTGAGGGTGAAGCGGTTCGGGTCGGTGCTGCCCTCGGCGGCCTCGAGGCTGTCGAGGTCGTCCTGCGGGATGAACTGCTGCACGTACCACCCGCGCATGTCTTGCCCGCCGAGGAAGAACAGGCGGTCAGGGTAGGTGGTCGAGGTCGACTTGAGCTGCTGGATGACGCCGACGCTGGTCGACGAGGCGAAGCGGAGCTTCCACGGCGCCTTGAGATAGAATGAGAACCTGTTGAAATACTTGAGAAAATGACTCTCTTGGTCCGCCAGTGAGCCGCCGCTCTGCTGCAGCGGGTACGCGTCGACGTGCTCGACCGACGACACGAGCAGCGTGCCCCGCGTGGCGTCGAGGGGGTTGTCGCGGCGGTCCCACGTGAAGACCCCGCGCTGCGCGACGACCAGCGTCTCGCCGTCGGGCAGGTTCAGGATGCGCGCCTGCGCAAAGAGCTGATCGCTCGAGACGCCCGGCTGGCTGGCGAGGCCGACCAGGTACTCGCGGAGGTTGCTCGCCGCAAGGATGCGGAGGTTGTTGTACTCGATGCCCTGCCCGAACTGGAGGGTGATCTCGCGCAGCGGCCGGACGGTGATGCTCGGCGTGAAGGCGAACTTGGTGAGGTAGTAGTCGCGCCGCAGGTCGTGCGTGCCGACGGCGTCGATGCCGAACCCGACGAGCGGGCCGAGGCCGATCTCGGGGAACTGGATGCCCACGGTGGCGCGGCTGCCGAGGCGCGCCTCGAAGGGGAGGTTCTCGTAGTTCTGGCGCGCGGTGCTGTCGAGGATGAACGCCGTGGGCAAGTACGAGAGCTGGACCAGCGCAGTGAAGCCGATGGCGCGGCCGAAGAGGTTCTTGTGACCATACTCGACCGCCACGCGCGCGCCCTCGCCCGTGGAGATGCCGGGCGCCACCTCCACCGAGTGCCGCGGGCGCTCGACCACTGTGACGACGACCGTCTTGTTGCGCTGGGGGACGTTGGGGTCCTCGAGGGCCACGGCGACGCTCGAGAAGACGTTGAGCGTGGCGATGCGCTCTTGGGTCTTGCGCACCTCCTCGGAGCCGTAGGGCTTGCCGATCTCCAGCGCGATGCGCTTCTCGATGGTCTGGAGCTTCGTGTACACGTTGCCCCGGATCTTGATGGCGGCGACGAACACCTGCGGCTGCTCGTTGACGCGGAAGCGCACGTGCGCGCGTGAGCGATCTTGCGAGAGCGCGAGGGTGTAGGTCGCCTCGGCGAAGGCGTAGCCGCGGCGCTGGTAGAGCTCGACCACGCGACGGCGCGCCTCGTCGAGCTTCGCGGAGCTCGCGGGCTGGCCCATCTCGAGGGCCGCGGTCTTCGCGAGCTCCCGCGTCGTGAACGCGCGCACGCCCACGAACGAGGCGTCGTAGAGCGTGCTCTGCGGGCCGAGGCGGATGGGGATGCGCACGGCGAGGTACGGCGCGCACACGACGCCCTTCGCGGGATCCGGCGTGCACCCGAGGCGCGCGTCGGGCGGCGGCAGCGGCTGCGGCAGCCCCTCGAGGTCGAGGTGGCAGCCCTGCGTCTCCTCGATGACGGGGATGGGCACGCAGGTGCCGGGCGGCGACGCCTTCGCGCACGTGGGCCGCACGACCTGCACTGGCCCCACCTCGGCGGAGAGGAAGCCCTCGGCGCGGTAGAGCTCCTGGACGTGCTTCACCGCGCGGTCGTACGTGTCGGGCAGGTACGTCGTGCGGGGCTTGAGGTCGGTCGGGGTCACGCGGGTGCCCGCCGTGTGCGGCCCGATGAGCGCGTCGAGCCCGCTCGGCCTGGGCGACTGGAAGAAGTCCTGCCCCGGCAGCTCTTCGTCGAGGTAGCTGTCGATCTCGCCGCCGATCGACGTGAACGTGCGCGGCGCGTCCTGCACGCGCGAGAGCTCGGCCTCGCGCAGGCATGGGTACTCGCGCGCGAGCACCTGCACGCGCTGGTGCTCGCGGATGGTGAACGCGAGGAACACGAGCGGCCCGGCGAGATCGCCGCGCACCTCCGCGCTGACCTCCACGTCCAGGTAGCCGCGCTTGCGGTAGTACTCGCTGAGCTTCTGCACGAGGTGGCCGAGCGACAGATCGGGGTCGTCCGCCACGCCGAGGGCGGCCTCGAGCACCGACGCGTCGTAGTGCTCGTTGCCCTCGAAGCGGGGAGAGAACCGCGGCCCCGGGTCCATGCGCACGCGGAGCACGACCTCGGCGCCCGCCGCGACGAGGTCGCTCGTCACGACCGCGCGGTGGAAGCCCGCGGCGCGGAGCTTCGCCTCGAGGTCGGCGTTCGCCGCCACGATCGCGCCGTCGCTCGCGCGATCGCCCACGAGCACGCGGTACTGCTGCGTGAGCGGGGTGAGCTCCTCGGCCTTGCCCCGCGTGAAGAAGAACACCTTGCGGTCGACGCGGCGCGGGGCGCCCGCCACCACGTCGAGCGTCACCACCACGTGGGCCGCGTCGCGGCCGGCGCTCGTGCCGATGGCGACGTGGGCCGCGGGGAAGCCCTGCCGCGCGAGCAGCGACGCGATGCGCGCCTTCAGCCGCGGGATGTCGCGCGCGACCAGCTCGCCGCCCTCGGCCAGATCCGCCTCGCGGGCGATCTCGTCGCGGGTGAGCGGCGCGTCGTGGAGCGCCACGTGGACCGCTCCGATGATCTTGCGGGGCGAGAGCCGGAGGGTGAGCGTGGCGCCGCCGTGGCCGTCGTCGGCGGCCATGGCGATCCCGTCGGCGAACTGACCGCTCGCGAGCGCCTCGTCCAGCAGGCGCCGGGCGAGCGCGGCGGAGAGCCGCTCCCCCGGCGGCGCGACGACCCGCGGCGCGTGGATGTCCGGCCAGAGCGCGTCCTCGATCACCGCGTCGACCCTCGTGAGCGCGCGCCCCT
>CAZHGG010000141.1:0-9844 GCA_964531755.1 uncultured Polyangiaceae bacterium | reverse complement strand
GATCGCAACTTGCTCGGCACCCTCGCGCACTTGCTGGGGGCGCACGACCTGGGGTCGCGAAACCTCGTCATCATCACGGGCGATCCCCCGAAGATGGGCGATTTCCCCGACGCCTCCGCGGTCTACGACCTCGACTCGATCGGCATGCTGAAGCTCGCGCGGAACCTGAACCACGGGGTCGATCCTGGGGGCAAGCCGCTCGGCGGCGTCACGAGCTTCCTCCTCGCGACGGGGGCGGAGCCGGCCGCGCTCAACTACGAGCGTGAGCTCAAGCGGCTCGCCGAGAAGAAGGCGGCGGGCGCCGAGCTCGTGATGACGCAGCCGGTGTACGATCCCGCCGTACTCGACAAATTCTTGAATGACATCGAAGGTTTGGGTCTGCCGGTCCTCGTCGGGCTGCTGCCGCTTGCGAGCTACCGGAACGCCGAGTTCCTGCACAACGAGGTGCCGGGCATGTCGGTGCCCGAGGCCGTGCGCGCGCGCATGCAGCGCGCGGGCACTGGCGCGGAGGCGCGGGCAGAGGGCGTCGCCATCGCGCGGGAGATGCTCGCCTCTGTGCGCGGTCGCGTGGCGGGCGCCTACATCATGCCGCCGCTCGGCCGGTACGAGCTCGCGCTCGAGGTCGTCGACGGCTTCCTCGAGCCATGACGGCGCGCACGACGCGCAGGGCGCGCGCGGCCGCGCCGGCCTGGGCGCTCTCGCTGCTCCTTGGCCTCGCCGCCTGCGGTGACTGCCGGGGTCGGCAGGAGCTCGCGAGCGCCGCCGGCGACGCCTCCACCGAGGCCTCGACCGCAGACGCCCCGCGGGGCGACGCGGGCGCCGAGCTGCCCGCCCGGTGCGAGGCGACGACGGCCGAGCTGGCGCTGGAAGGGGGCTCGAGCCTCGAGGTCGGGGACGCGCACCTCACGCCGTGGGGCCTCGCCCTCTCCGCGACCATCGAGCGCGACGGGAGCCGCGTCGGCGTCGTGTTCCTGGCGGACCCCGCCCTCGCGAAGCTGCGGACGCTCGACCTCGGCGATCTCGCGGGCGGAGACCTCGCGCCGCGCCTCTTCGAGCACCAGGGCGCGGTGCTCGTCGCGAGCTACGTGCGTGGATCCGCCCCCAAATCGCTTGGGAATCGGCCCGGCGCCGCGCGCGTCGTCGCGACGCGGACGCTCGCAGTGGCCGAGCTCGGGCCCGAGCGCGCGACGCCGCTCTTCCGGGTGGCGCAGCAGGCGGACGACTCCCTCGCGTTCGACCTCGTCATGACGGGCAAGGCCTCCGGGCTCGTCGCGTGGGATGAGGACTCCGACCGCGTCGTGCGCGGCGTCGTCAAGGTCGCGGCGTTCGCCGAGGGCCGGGTCGCGAGCCCCGTCGTCGTGACCCCCTACGAGACCGACGCCGACTCACCGGGCCTGCTCCGCGCGGTCGACGGGCAGCTCCTCGTCGGGTGGCTCTCGCGGGACGTGCTGGCCAGCCAGGACGGCGGCGACAAAGGCGCCCCCGAGCCGGACCGCCAAGGCGAGTACCTCGAGACCGCCGGGGAGGAGCGGGCCCGGCAGTGGGTGCAGCTCGCGCCGGTCGACGCGGCGGGGAAGCTCGCGGGGCCGATCGTCTCCGTCACTCCGCGGACGCGCTCGCACGCCACCTCGTTCGAACTCGCGCCCGCGGCGGCCGGCGGCGCGGACGTGTACGTGTACGACGCGGTGCTCCGGGGCGAGCGCGAGGGCGCGCGGCTGCTGCGGGTGCCCGTGCGCGGTGGCAAGGTCCTCCCGGGCGAGGAGCTGCTCCCGGGCGGGGTAGGCGCGGCCCCGTCGGTCCTCGGCCCTGGGCTCGTCGGCTTCGTCGACCTCGCAGAGCGCAGCATGCTGTTCAGCGCGGTGGGCGCCGTACGGACCCTCACGCGGGAGCCGCTCGCGCGTGGCGGGCGCTTCGTGGCGGCCTCGTCCGGCGCGCTCTACAGCGTGTCGGTGGAGGTGGGCGCCGACGGCGGGGCGGGGCGCGCGTGGCTGCGGAGGCACGCGTGCCCATGAGCCTCGCCGCCCGCTCCCCCACGCGCTGAACCCTTGTTCTCGTGCGATTCTCGCGCGCCGCCATGCGGCGAACCTTCCTTCTCGCGCCGGCTTCGACTACTTTCGGTCGGGCGTGTCGCAGCGGGCCCATAGCTCAATCGGTCAGAGCCCCCGGCTCATAACCGGGCTGTTCCTGGTTCGAACCCAGGTGGGCCTACGAACGGATCGCGCGCGCGCGCTGCGCCCGGCCCCTTAAATTCAGGAGATCTGCTTTTGAGCATCGTCGACCAGATTCGTGCCCTCGAGGAGCTCGCCAAGCTCGACTCCGAGCTGAAGAGCGTGGGCGACGCCCTCGTCGTGGAGCGGGCGCTCCTCGAGGGGCTCAAGACCTCGCTCGCGGCCGTCGAGGCCAAGGTCACCGCGGAGCGCGCCGCCCTCGAGTCGACGGAGAAGGCCCGGGGAGAGGCGTACGCCGAGGCCCGCACCACCGCTGGCCAGCTCGACGCCTCGCGCGAGAAGATGAACCGCGCGCGCACCGAGCGCGAGACGAACGCGGTGCAGCGCGAGCTCGAAGAGCTCCGCAAGCTCCAGCGCGACCGCGAGGACGAGGTCGAGCGCTTCGGCAAGTCGATCGAGGCCATCCGGGCCGCCCTCACCGCGGCGGAGGAAGAGAAGTCCCGCATCCTCGCCGAGCTCGCCGAGAAAGAGGGGCTCATCGCCGCCAACGTCGGCGAGCTCGAGGCCGTCCACGGTACCAAGGCCGGCGGGCGCGACGCGCTCGTGCGCCAGCTGCCGACGATCGTCTACCGGCGCTACGACGCGGTCCGCGCCAAGCGCGGGTCGGGGCTCGCGAAGACGACGAACGGGACGTGCACGGCGTGCAACATCGCCTTGCCGCCGCAGCTCTTTCACCGCCTGCGACGCGAGCCGATGATCGAGCAGTGTCCCTCGTGCAATCGCCTCATCTACTTCGCCCCGCCCGTGGCGCCGAGCGTCTCCTCGTGAGTCACCCCGCGCCCCAACCTCCCGGAGCGAGCCCGTGAAGAGCTGCCCGAAGTGCTTCCGCAGCTTCCCCGAGGACGCGTCGTTCTGTGCGCACGACGGCGAGGGCCTCGCCCCCGCGTCGGCCGTCCGCGCCGTGAACGCCGACGACCCGCGCGTCGGGACGGTCATCTTCGGGCGCTACGAGGTCCGTCGCATCGTCGCCGACGGTGGCATGGGGCGCGTCTACGAGGGGATCGACCTCCCCACCGACTCGCGCATCGCGATCAAGGTGCTCCACGACGACGTCGCGCGGGACGAGGTCTCACTCGCCCGCTTCAAGCGCGAGTACGAGATCTCGAGCAAGCTCGTGAACGACTACGTCGTCCGGGTGCTCGACTTCCAGCGCGACGAGGCGGCCGGCGTGTGGCTCCTCGTCATGGAGTTCCTCGAGGGCGAAGAGCTCCGCGTCGTGCTGAAGCGCGACAAGTACCTCGCGCCGGCGCGGGTGGTGCGCATGGTGGCCCAGGTCGCCATCGGCCTCGACGCCGCGCACGCCAGCCAGTTCATCCACCGCGATCTCAAGCCCGACAACCTCTTCATGTGCGGAGCGCGGGACGGCGACCGGACGAAGATCCTCGACTTCGGCTCGGTCAAGGACAAGAACGCGAACGCCCCGAAGCTCACGGTCATGGGCACCACGATCGGCTCGCCGTTCTACATGGCGCCCGAGCAAGCCCAGGGCCTCGAGACCCTCGACTCGCGCGCCGACGTCTTCGCGCTCGCCGCCATCTCGTACGAGTGCATCGTCGGCACGGTGCCGTTCTCCGGCAACAACGGGCCCTCGATTCTCCTCGCGATCCTCACGGAGGACCCGCCACCGCCCACGGTCGCGGGGCGCAAGGCCAAGTACCCGATCCCCGCGGCGATGGACGAGGTCATGGAGCTCGCCCTGGCGAAGAACCCGAACCACCGCCAGGCGACCGTCGGCGCGTTCGCGGACGCCCTCGGGCACGCGTATGGGCTGCCCGGCAACCACCAGGACTGGGCGCGCACCCCGCTCGCCGAGCTCACCGTGGCGCTCGAGGCCTCCCAGCCGGCGGCGGCCCAGGGCGATCCCTTCGCGCCTCGCATCTCGGCCGCCCCCGACCCGTTCGCGTCCGCGGCCCCGCCGCAGCGGGTCTCGGAGCGCCCTCCCACGCCCGAGCCGCCCGTGCCCCAGCTCGCGCCGCCGCCCGCCGAGTTCTGGGCTCAGCGCCCGCCCTCGGCGCCGCCGCCGCCGCCCGTGGTCGTCTCCAAGACCCCCGTGTGGCTGGTCCCGGCCATCGCGGTCGTGGTGCTGCTGGTCGCCGCGGTCGTCGCGCTGCTCGTCTTGCGCTAGCGCCTCGAGGGGGTCACGGCTCCGCCGGCGCGCCGGCCTCCTCGGCCTCCTCGCCCTGCCGGCGGGTGGCAGCCGCGCGCCTCGCCGCGTAGACCGTGAGCGCGACGCCGAGCGCGCCCCACACGACGTCGGCGCCCAGGCCCGCCCCGATCGCGCTCCAGCCCGGCGCGTGGCTCATGCTCACCTGATCGAACATGTAAAATGCATAGAACGGGCTGGGCGCGGCGAGCGTCAGCAGGTCCCTGTCGCCGCCAGCGGAGGCTCGGGCGAGGGCGGCCACCACCCACGGCACCGTCGACGCAGCGAGCGTCACGGCCACGACCAGGATCCTCGTCGTCCAGACCGCCGCGCCGCGCGCCCGGAGCGCGTGGCCGAGCCCGCTCATGAACAGCAGGAACGCTCCGCCCGCCGCGCCCAGGAACAGCACGCGGGCCTGGTCGATCGGCGCCCTCGGCTGGTCGGCGAGCAGGGCGACGCTCGCGGCGGCGAGCGCGACGACGAGCGCCAGGGTGGTGAACTGGACGAGCCGCGCGGACGACGTCAGCCCGGGGCCGAGGACACGCGTCAGCGTCGACGCGCCCTCCCGGTCCCAGCGCACCCTCACGCGGCGGGACGGGCCCAGGGGCTCGCGTACGAACAGGAGGGTCAGCAAGGCCGCGAAGCCGAGCGCGCCGCACATCGCGAAGATCGCCGCGTCTCCCTGGTGCGTGCCGGTGAGCGCCGTCGCTGCCACCGCGACGCCGAGCACCGCGGGCGTCGAGAACAGCATCCAGCGGGTGAGGCCCGTGGAGCGATCGTCGGTCTGACCCCCGAGGTTCGCCACCGTCAGGCAGTGCAGGAACCGCGCGGCGATGAGGAACGTGGCCGCGGGCACGAGCACGAGCCCGACGAGGTAGGTCGTGTCCACGTCCGCCCGCGCGAGCGCGAGCGGCAACCAGACGGGCGACTCGCGATCGACCTCGGGCCACACGCTGTGCGCGAGCTGACCGCCCGCGAGGCCGAAGAACAGGTAGAGCGCCGGCCCGATCGCGGCCGCGAGCGCGAGGGTCCCGACCAGCGCGCCGCGGAGGTTCTCCATGAGGGAGCTCACCGCGAGCCCGAACGAGACCGCGAGGGCGGCCACGGCGAAGAGGAGCGCGAAGGCGAGGACGACCTCGACCGCGGTCACGCCTCCGAACAGGAACGACAGCGCGCCGACCGGCGCGAGCGTCACGATGTAGAGCGAGAGCGTGGTGTAGGCCGCGAGGAACTTGCCCCGAGCGAGGCGGGGCGCGTCGAGGCCCGCGAGGAGCACCGCCTCCCACGTGCGCCCCTCGCGCTCGGCGGCGATGCCGTTCGCCGCCACGGCCGGCCCCACGATCGCCACGACCGCGTAGGCGATCGAGAAGAACACCTGAAAGAGCGCGCTGCCGACCCTCGCGGGGTTCGCGTCCTCGCTCGCCGCGAGGCCCCCCATCGCGCAGAGGCCGAGCGAGAGCGTGAGCGTCAGCGCGAGGAGGATCCACGGCCTGCGCGCTGCGCGCTGCCCTTGGCGCATCTCGCGCATCCAGACGGGGTCCGGCGGGCCCAGGCGGGGGAGGAGGCCCCGCGCTCCGCGCGAGGGGGAAGTGGCGTGCGGGGTCACTGGAGATCTCCTCTCGTTACTTCGAGAAAAATGCGCTCGAGCTCGCTGCGCTCGGGCTCCACGCCGAGCACGCCCACGTCGGCTCGCACGAGCCGCCGCACGATGTCCTCGACCTCGGGATCCCCGCCGGAGAACGCCACGTGCACGCTTCCGGCGGGCCCCGGGCCCACCTTCGACACGAAGGCCGCCCCGGCGAGGGCCGCCGCCACCGCCGCCTCGTCGCCCCGCACCTTGAGGCGGAGCGTGCGCCGCGACGCCTCGACCCGCGCGGCCGGCTCGGCGTCCCCCGGCGCCGCACGCGCGGCCGCGAGCCGCGCTGAGATCTCCGCGATGGGCCCCGCGACCACCAGCGACCCACGCTCGAGGATCGCGACGGACGTGCATACGTCCGCCAGCTCGGTGAGGATGTGGCTCGAGAGGAAGACGGTCTTGCCCATCGACCTCAGCTCGACCAGCAGGTCGCGCATCTCGATCCGCGCCCGGGGATCGAGATCGCTCGCGGGCTCGTCGAGGATGAGGACCTTCGGATCGTGGAGGAGCACGCGACCGAGCTGGAGGCGCTGCTTCATCCCCTTCGACATGGACACGACGAGCTTGTCCTCGAGCCTCGCGAGCTCGGTGAGCTCGAGCACCGCGTCCACCGCGGCGTAGTCGCGCCCGCCCTCCGAGACGTCGTAGGCGTCCGCGAAAAACTCGAGGTATTCGCGGACCGTCACCTGCTCGTACACCCCGGCGTGATCCGGCATGTAGCCAATGAGCCGCCGCACCTTCTCAGGATCGACGCCCACGTCGTAGCCCTCGATCTCCACGCGGCCCGCGGTCGGCTCGAGGAGCGTCGTCATGACGCGGATGGTCGTGGTCTTCCCCGCGCCGTTCGGCCCGATGAAGCCGAAGATCTCGCCCGGCGCGACGTCGAACGACACGCCCCTCAGCGCCTCGTGCGAGCCGAACCGGTGGCCGAGCTGACGCACTCGGATGGCGGGGCGGGCCGCCTGCGCTGCGGCGCTCAAAGCGCGCCTCCCTCTCCGACCACGCGCAGGAGGACGCGGTCGCTCTCGAGCCGCAACCCGGAGTCGCGCGCTGCGGCGCGAGGCGCGTCGATCTCGGCGATCAGCACCGGGGTCGCGTTCGGCCAGAAGTCGCCCATGTTCGCGATCTCCTCTGCGAGCTGCCAAGTGGCGCGGACGCGCTCGCCGTCGTCGCCACCGAGCGCCACGCCGAGGAGCGGCGCTGAGAGGCGTCGATCGGGCCGGGACGCGAGGCTCTCGCTGGCCGCGCGCTTGAAGGAAGAGCCCACCGGCCGACCGTCGGAGAACGCCGCGGTTGCGCCGCCCTCGATCCGCCCGAAGTAGGCCGCCTCGTGCCCGTCCGTGATGAGCACGTCCCGCAGCGCGCGCCCCGTCCCGTTCCGGACGACGAGGCGCCCGCTCGCGACGCGGCGCATCGACACGCCCCCCTGAAGATCGTAGGTGAGCCCCGACTCCTGCACGACCACGGTGCGCCAGGGCCGGACCGTGAGGTCGGTGAGCTGGACCCCGCCGGGGCTCACCGCGTACTGATCCAGAGACGCCCCGTCGTAGCGATTGACCCTCGCCAGGCGCCCGCCGGCAGACGCGCTCGGCACGGCCAGGTGCGTGATGTGGCTCGTGAAGAATCCTCGGTACGTGACGCCTGTGCCGCGGGTGACCCCCGCGCCGCTCTCCACCAAGGTCACGCGCCTCGCGCGCCCGCCGAATCCCTTGGACGAGAGGCCGATCACGACGATCAGCGCGAAGGCGCCGGCCGAGAGCAGGGGTGCATGCACCAGGGGGTCGAGGGGGCGCCGCCGCCTGCGCGCGCGAAGATGGATGAACGGGCCCGCCAGCACGGCGTAGGCGGTGAGGACGAGCGCGGCGAGGGCGAGCGCGCCTCGGTAGGTCTGGTTCGGGTCGAGGGCTCGGAGCACGGCGCCGTCCGGGTCGCGCCCGACCATCGCGTGCGACGGAAACGCGCGCAGGTCACGTCGCTCGAACGCCCGGGAGACGAGCTCGCGCACGCGGGCCTGGGCCCAGGCATCGTGCGCGCCCCCGAGAGACAGCGGGTCGAAGTCGAGCACGTGCACCTCCCCGAGCCCGTAGCTGGCGACCGCGCCGAGCGCGGTGTCCCGGAGGTTGCCTCCCCCGAACCTCGCGCGGCCGTCGTCGCTCGTCGCGCGCCGCGTGGGGCCTCCGAGCAGCGCGGCGAAGGGCGCCTCCGTCAGCTGGTCCGCGGCGCCGGGCACCACGGCGAGCGTGCCGCCCCCGAGCACCCACGTCGTGAGCGCCGCGAGGGGCGTCGCCCCAAGGGCCGAGAGCTCCTCCGCGCGCATCAGCACGACGTCGACCTGCCCGTACGCGGTCGCGCTGTCGGGCGCGATCGCCGCGGCCGTCCGGGGGTCGCGCTCCACCCTCCCGACGCGGAGCTTCATGTCGTCGCTCGGCGCGTAGCGCCCGGGGATCTCGTCGCCTCGAAGCTCGCTGGCGAGGCGGGTGTCCGACCACACGAGCAGGGCCGGCGAGGAGCGCGGCCGCGTGAGCACGCGCCGGGTCGCGATCACCACGCCTCGCTCGTCGGTCAGGGTGACGACGAGCTCGCCACCGAGGCAGCGCGCGGGGAGGAGCACCTGCGCCGTCCCCCGGGCGTCGACCTCGACGGGCAGGGTGACCGCGCCCGGGGCGGAGCCCCCGCTGGTCGCGCGGAGCTCGCCTCGAAGCGGCCTCCCTGCGGGCGCCGCGACCCGCACGATGAGGTCGGTCCACCCGCTCGACGCCGCCAGGTCCACCCCGAAGATGGGCTCGACCGCCAGGGAGACGCCCTCGTGCGCGGAGTCCGCCGAGTCCGCGGAGTCCGCCGCGCGGGCCGGAGGGGCGCCAAGGAGGAGGGTGGCGACGGTCGCCAGCAACGCCAGCCGCAGGGCGAGCGCGCCAGGCCGAGCGCGCACGGGTGGAAGGTCTCGCGCGCGGGACGGGGGAGTCGACGAGTCCTTCATCGTTTCGGGCTCCGTAGGACGACCGCGAGGGGAACAGCGGGGGCGCTCGCGCGGCGCGGTCTTGGATGGACGTTCGCGTCGCGAAAAAGTTCCGTGCTCGTCGCCGTCGCGTGCAAACGCCCCGGCGGGCCGCTTCGTTCCCGCGGCGTGGGTGTGCGCAATTCTCCCACTAAATTGACATTCCACCGGGTGCCGTCGAGCGACTCCATCGACTGCCTGCTATGCTCGTCTGACGGAGGCGCAAGTTGGTGCGCCTTCCCCCGCGTCTCGGAGGCTCCGTGCTCCCATTCAACAAGCGACCTGGCCGTGACCCGCGTGACGACGCTCCCGAGGGGGAGACGACCGACCGCGCGCTGCAGCGCTCGAGTCGCGCCGTGCCGCCGCCCGCGCGCTCCCAGCCGCGCGCGGAGAGGTTCGAGGAGGAGCCGGTTCAGCCCGTGCGGCCGTTCCAGGCCTCACGCTCGGACGAAGAGGTGACGACCTTCATGGCGTCGCCCGCGAAGAAGCCCGCCGGCGCGCCGATCGCCCACAATTTCGACGAGACGGGCGAGACCGCGACCGCGCTCCACTATGTTCGCCCGCCGGCGCCGTCCGAGCCGGACGAGGAAGAGGACAGCCACACTCAGATTCGACACATGCCTCGCCGTGGGCGCGCGGCGCCGCCCGTGCAGGCCCAGCCGCGAGGGAAGGAGCCGCCGGTCGTGCGCCTCGACCCGCGCGCGGAGGTGTCTCTCTCCCTCTCGTCCGCGGTGCTCGAGGAGGACCACGAGACCGGGGCGAACGCGCCCGATTTCACTGTTCAGCTCGGCCCCGGGCCCGGCCCCGCCCCGGCCACCGCTGCTCCCGCTCCCGCTCCCCTT
>CAZHGG010000140.1:0-9887 GCA_964531755.1 uncultured Polyangiaceae bacterium | reverse complement strand
CGAAGGTGCGCTACGTGAGGCTGTCCAGCGGCGCGCCGCCGAAGCGCACGGCGAGGTACGCGAGGGTCATGGCGTGGACGTCCTCCGCGAGGGGGTGGCTCCGCTTCCGCAGGTCCTCGGCGTAGCGCAGCGGCGGCGTCGAGGGCGCCCGCGCGAGCCCGCGGGCGGCGAGCGCGGCGTCCAGAGACTGGTAGAGCTCGGTGACGACCAGGGCCGCGCGCGCCCTCTGCGTGGCGGGCTTGCTCGCGCCCTTCTCTTTGGGCTTCTGCCTCCGCCACACCCCATAGGCCACGACGCCGAGCGCCACGACGACGCCCGCGAGCACGGGGGCGCGCGTGATTCGACCGGCGAGCCCCTGGGTGAGGCCGGCGCGCGCGCGCGCCTGGTTGTACGAGCGATTGGCCTCTTCGAAGAGCCGCACCTGCGTGCCGAGGTCGTAGCCCACGACATAGCGATTCCAGCGCTGAGACACCGCCTCGACGAAGTCGCGCAAGTACAGATACGCGCCGCCGGTCTCCTGGAGGGGGCGAGCGGCGGCCGTGGGTGTGGGGTCGAACGTGACCCAGGCGGGGTGTGGCTGCTCGAGGTGCGCCTCTACCCAGGAGTGCGCGTCACCCTCGCGCACCGCGTAGTACTTCCCAAAGCGGTTGTACGTGCCGCCCACGAAGCCCGTCACGTTGCGCGCGGGAATGCCCACCTCGCGGAGCATCATGACCATGGCGGTGGAGAAGAACTCGCAGTGGCCGCGCTTGGTCTCGAACAAGAAATGATCGAGCGGCTGCGGCTTGCCTCCCGACGGCGTGGTCACGTCGTAGTGGAAGTCGTTTCGGAGGTGCTCCTCGATGGCCTTCGCCTTCGCGGCGGGCGTGGGCTGGTTGGCGGTCCACGCGCGGGCGAGCTCGCCGACGCGCGGGGGCAGCGGCGGCAGCGTGAGGTAGCGGGAGCGATCGGCCGGCGACAGGCGCTGAGTGACGACCTCCCCCGAGCCCGCGAGGAACACGTCGTAGCGCAGGCCGTGCGTGCCTGGGCTCGCGTAGCGCAGCTCGCCCTCGGGCCCCGCCGACACGTACACCCCCTCTTGTTGGCCGGGTGTCGTGGGGAGCCGAAGCTGCGCCGCGATCGCCTGCGGCGGCAGGAAGAGCACGGGCGGATCGATGGGCTCGAGGTCGAACGAGATCCGCCGGTCTTGGCTGGGCCGCGGCAGCCGCAACATGGGGACGATGTTGGGATAGGCGAGATCGATCGGGTGACGCTCGGTCACCGACCGCGACCAGGCCCTTCCGTCGTAGGTGTCGAACGCCGTGCCGCGGAGGCGGATGGTCATTCGGAGCGGCGGGTCCGGCGTGTCGGGCAGGGTGAATCGGAGGGCGACCGTGGGGTCGCTGCGCAGAGTGCCCACGTCGCCGAGGTCGACGTGGTCGGAGAAGCCGACCATTCGCCCCGAGCGGGTGTGGTTGACGAGCAGCAGCGAGAGCCCGATCCGCGGGAACAAGATGAAGAGCGCGCCCGTGAAGGCGAAGATAGGCAACGAGAGCAAGCAGGTGGTCAGCAGGAAGCCGCGGCCGACCACGCGGCGACTGCGGAGGATGCGCGGGACGTCGACCGGCAGGCCCGTGCGGTCACGCGCGCCTTGTCGGTAGTTGCCCTCGACCTCGCGGCGGAGGTGCGAGAGCACGAGCGCCCCCGGCGCGACGATGAGAAACCCGACGAAGCAGAGCCCGTAGGCGAGGCCGCCGCCAAGCACCGTGCCGGCCACGAAGTGGAGCAGCGCGAGGATGATGATCTGCTGATCGTGGGCGGCGCCGCGGCGCGTGGCGACGCGCAGCACCTGGAGGAACCCGGCGAACTCCACGGCGATGTCGAGCGCCGAAGCGCCGAAGATGACGCGGACCACCTCGACGATGAAGAGCGCGAGCGGGCCGAGCGTCGCCAGCGTGCGCATGAAGGGCTTCACCTGGAGGCTCTCGGGCAGCGCGACCGCGATGGCGAGGCCGCCCAGGACGGCCCCGGCGGTCCACGGGGGCATGCCGGCGGTGTTCACGATCGCGAGCACGCCGAGCGTCGCCAGGGCGTTCGTCATGAGCCGGTGGACCAGCCCGAAGCGCATCACGCGCCCCCTTCCGGCGGCTCCGGGGCCGCGCTCCACTCGACCAGGGCGAGGTACCGCAGGAGCAGGTCGGAGCCGCTCCGCTTGTCGCCTCGGAGCACGTCGCCCGTGGACGAGACGAGCTTCACGCGGTCGCCGCGCTTGATGTGCGCGACCACGCGCGAGGCCACCTCGCGGATGCGGCGCTCGAACACGGTGGGGAAGTCGTCGCCGGCGCCGCGCGGGCGCTTCACGTCGAGGCGGAGCGTGGTCTCGGGGTGCGCGTCGCGGGCCCGCTCGCGGCGCACGAGGCTGCCGGTCGCGGCGCTCTTCTTCCAGTGGACGTCACGCAGGTCTTCGCCATCGCGCACGGGACGCAGGCCGAAGTGGTCCTCCCCGTGCCCGCGCCCGAAGGTGGACTCGCCGCCGATGTCCCGGCCGGGTGGCGACACCCCGAGGGTGATGGGATCGGCCGCCGGGTAGATGATGAGGTCCCCCAGCGACTGGACCTCGCGCGACTTCTCGAACAGGCCGAACGGGAAGCGCGTGGCGATGCGGAAGCCCACGTGGCGATCGCGCCCGCGGCGCTGCGGCGTGCGGCGATACGCGGCCACCTGAGCGCTCTTGGGGCCGATCTTCAGGAAGAAGCAGCGCTTGTCGGCGGGCTGCCCGGCGCGCAGGTCTTCGACCTCGATGGCGTACGAGGGCACGCGGCCCTTGTGGTTGAACACCTCGATTTCGACCAGGTGAGCCCGCCCGACTTGGGCGCGGGCTGGCAAGCGGCGGACGACCGTGAGCTCCCGCAGCGACAGCTCGCTCATGATGCCGCTCACCATGATGAGCGCGAGCAACAGGCCGAGCAGCAGGTAGAGCAGGTTGTTGCCCGTGTTGATGGCGGCGAAGCCGACGCCGAGCGAGATGCCCACGAAGAACTTGCCCTCCCGCGTAAACTTGAGTCGTCGCGGGGGTTTACGTCGCGTCGTGAGGCGCGCCCACAGCCCCCGGAGGCCCGCGCGCGGCGGCGGCGGCGGGTCGCCGAGGTCCACGAGCGCCTCGGCGGCGCTCGCGGGCGGCGCGCTCAAAGCGGGACGGGCACGCGCGCGACGAGCTCGCGCACGGCCGCCTCGGCTTCGTCGCGGGTGGGCATGAAGCCCTCGGCGGTGGACGCGAGGCGCACGCGGTGCGCGAGCGCCGGGACCGCCAGGTCTTGGATGTCGTCCGCGATGCAGTAGCTTCGGCCCCGCACGAGCGCCCGGGCGCGGGCCCCGCTCGCGAGGGCGATGGCGCCGCGGGTCGAGGCGCCTAGCGACAGCGTGGGGGCGGTGCGTGTGGCCTGCACGATGGCCTGGAGGTAGCTCACGAGCGCGGTGTCGAGCGCGACCCGCTGGACGGCGCGCTGCAGCTCGACGAGGCGGGCGGGGTCGAGGACGGGCTCGACGTCGCTCGGTCGGTCGAGCCCCTCGGTGAGCAGGCGCATCTCCACCTGCGGCGGCGGGTAGCCGATGCGGATGCGGAGGAGGAAGCGGTCGAGCTGGGACTCGGGCAGCGGGAAGGTGCCGGCGAAGTCTTGGGGGTTCTGGGTCGCGATGACGAAGAAGGGATCGGGGAGCGGGATGGTCTGCCCGTCGATCGACACCTGGGCCTCGTTCATGGCCTCGAGCAGCGACGACTGGGTGCGCGGGCTCGCGCGGTTGATCTCGTCGGCCAGGAGGACGTTGGCGAACACGGGCCCTTGGCGCAGCACGAACTCGCTCTGGCGCTGGTCCCAGATCGAGATGCCCACGACGTCGCTCGGCAGGAGATCGCTCGTGAACTGGAGGCGCTTCAGCTCGCCGCCCACGGCCTGGGCGAGGGCCCGCGCGAGGGTGGTCTTTCCAACGCCGGGCACGTCCTCGATGAGGAGGTGACCGCGCGCGAGCAGCGCGACGAGCGCGAGCTCCACGACGTCGGCCTTGCCCTCGAGGGCGCCCTCGACGGCGGTGCGCAGCGCTTGGATGGCGGGAAGCTCCTCGGTTAAGAGGGCTTTGGCGGCCGTCATAGGCCTAAGATAGCATGATGTGTGGGCCTTCCTACCATTGCTGGTAGGTGGCGGAGCGGCCCCAGTTGTTTCGCCGCGACCGCGGCGCCGGGGTAGGATGGCCGCCTTGTCCACGATGGTTCGGCTCGAGCGCGTCACCAAGACGTACGGCTCCGTGCGGGCGCTGGTCGCGGTGAGCGCGGCCTTCGTGGCGGGCGAGGTCACGGCGGTGCTCGGCCCGAACGGCTCCGGGAAGAGCACGCTGCTCTCGCTCGTCGGCACGCTCTCGCGGCCCACGTCGGGGACGGTCTCGCATGGCGCGCTGGGGTCGACCGCGGCCGAAGTGCGACGGAGCCTGGGCTGGGTGGGGCACGCGTCGCTCTGCTACCCGGACCTGACCGGGGCGGAGAACCTGACGTTGGCCGCCGAGCTGTACGGCTGCCCACCCGCGGAGGCCCTGCGGGAGGCGACCGAGCGCTTCGAGCTCGGCGCGTTCATGGACCGACCCTTCCGCGAGTACTCTCGGGGCCAGCGGCAGCGGGTGTCGCTCGCGCGGGCGCTCGTGCACCGCCCGCGCCTCCTCCTGCTCGACGAGCCGACGACCGGCCTCGACAAGGCCGGCGTGGTGCGCCTGACCGAGGTCATCCGCGCGGAGGTGGCGCGCGGGGCCACGGTCGTCGTCGTGTCTCACGACGAGGGCTTCGCGGCGGACGTGGCCCGGAGCCGCGTGCGCCTCGAGCGGGGCCGCGTGGTCGAAGGCGGCGCTGGCTGACCGGGCTCGTCCCGCCTGGCCGACGTTTCACGTGAAACGTTGTCAGGGCAGGCAGACGTCGAGGAGCGGTTGGACGTCGTCCGCCGAGAGCGCTGCGGACCCGGCGCGCCAGGGGACGTGGTGTGTGCTCGAGAAGAGGTGGCGCAGGGGGCGCGCGTTGGTGCCCGTGGAGGCGTCGGGGCGGCCGGGCTCGACGAGCACGAGGTGCAGCGGCCCGAGGCTCCGCGCCCGCGCCGCGAGCTCGGCGGCCCTGGCGTGGTGGAGGGCGCCGAGGGCGTCGGGCACGACCAGCAGCGCCTCGTCGGGGCGGAGAGCGTCGAGGAGGCTGGCGTTGTCCTGTTCGGGGCCGAGCGGCGTGAAGAGCCCCCCGGCGAGCTCGACCAGGAGCAGGTCGACCGCTGCCCGCGTGGTGGCCACGACGTCGGCGATCGCCCCGAGGTCGATGGTGACGCCCGCGCGCTCGGCCGCGAGGTGGGGCGAGATCGGCTCGGGGAACCCGTAGTGGGGCGTAGGTTTCACGTGAAACGTCCCCGCCTCGTCCAGGGCAGCCGCGTCGCCGAGGACGCCGGGGGCGAGCCCGCTCTCCACCGGCTTGTACCCGCAGACCCGCGCGCCTCGGGCGACGAGACCTCGGACGAGCGCGACCCCGAGGGTGGTCTTCCCCACCTCGGTGCCGACGCCGGTCACGACGACGACGCGGCCCATGCCTCTCGGGTCGCGCGCACCGCGCAGAGCAGCCCGTGGACCTCCTCCGCCGTGTGGGTGGCCCGCACCGAGAGGCGCAGGCGCGCCATCCCGGCGGGGACCGTCGGCGGGCGGATGGCCTGGACGAAGTACCCCGCGGCCTGGAGGGCGGCCGCCGCATCGAGGGCCCGCCTCGGGTCTCCCAGGACCCACGGCACGACCGGACCCTCCCCAACCACGCGGCAGCCAAGCTCGCGCAGCCCCCGGCGGAGCTCCGCGGCGCGGGCGTGGAGGCGCGCGCGGGCCTCGTCCATGCCGCGCGCCTCCCGCACCCGGGCGGCGGCCTCGGCGGCGACCATCGGGCTCAGGCCCGTGGAAAACACGAAGGAGCGCGCGCGGTTCCAGAGCCAGCGCTGGAGCGTGGCGCTGCCGGCGACGAAGGCGCCCCCCGCCCCGAGGGCCTTGCCGAGCGTTCCCACCAGAACGTCCGGCGCGACGCCCGCCTCCGCGCACCGTCCCCGGCCCTCGGGCCCGTACACGCCGAGCGCGTGGGCCTCGTCCACGTAGAAGCCCGCGCCCCCCTCGGAGCACGCCTCGGACAGGGCCCGGAGGTCCGGGGCGTCGGCGTCCATGCCGAAGTACGACTCGGTGACCACCCAGGTGCGCGTGTCCGGTCGGGCGCGGAGGGCGCGGGCCACGTAGGCGACGTCCAGGTGCGGGTACACCTCGACCTCTGCCCGGGCGAGGCGCACGCCGTCGATGATGGAGGCGTGGTTCAGGGCGTCGGAGAGGACGCGGTCGCCCGGCCGGAGCAGGGCGGCGAGGGCGCCCACGTTGGCCGCGTAGCCGCTCGTGAAGACGAGGCTGGCCTCCACGCGGAGCCACGCGGACAGCTCGCGCTCGAGGTCGGCGTGCTCGTCGGTGTTCCCGGACACGAGGCGGGAGGCGCCCGCTCCGGTCGGAGCGCGGCCTGCGGGCGGCGACGACGCCAAGCCCAGGTAGTCGTTCGAGCAGAAGACGACCTGGCCGGGCGCCACCTGAGCGGGGCGGCGGAGCAGGCTCCGCGCCTCGAGGTCTCGAAGCTCGGCCTCGAGGTCCTCGAGGGGCGAACGTTTCACGTGAAACACACCCAGAACACCCCCGGGGTCATCGCTCGGGGCCCGTGCTCTCGATGGCCTGATCGACGCGCACGAGCAGGCGCCGGAGGGTGTCGCGGGTCTTGCGCTCGAGCGCCTGGCGCTTCTGGCGCTCGACCTCGAGCTCGTGGGCGAGGGCCAAGGCGGCGAGCGCGATCGCCTGCGGCGTGGACGGGCGGCCGCGCGGGCTGACGGCGGAGACCTTCTCGGTCACCGCGCTCGCGAGCTGCTGCAGCTCGCCGGCCGACGCCGAGCTCACGACCTTCACCTTCTGCCCAGCGACGACGACTTCGACGGCTCGACTCAACATGGCGCCTCCGGCCCCCGGCAAGCGGCACAGTACCACCGCCCGCACGACGCGCCACGCCGGCGTAGCAGCGAGCTACCGGGCCGCGTTGACGAGGAGCAGGAAGGGCAGGGCGAGCACCACGGCGTCGATCTGGACGCCGGTCACGAGATCGAAGGTGCGCAGGTCGCCCAGACCGTACCGCCCCTGCGCGAAGAGGCCGACGCCGAAGCCGTAAATGGAGTGGAAGTTGTAGCTGCGCGACCCCCAGAAGAGGCCCCAGGTCGCGCCCGGCTGGACGGTGCCCGCGCCGACGCGCGCCTCGGCGCCGCCCGAGAGGATGAACGACGTGCTCCCGGCGGGCACCAGCCACTCGAGCCCGCCGCCCGTCTCGAGCGAGTCAAAGCCCGAGGTGCCGATGTCGACGTACGGCCCGAGGCCCATGTCGCGCTGCGCCGAGCGCAGGAACAGGGCGTCGAAGCGGCCCCCGAGGTGAAAGGCCGGCTTGGCGGGCCCGACGCGGAGGTTCCGAAACGCGGGACCTACCGTGACGCCGGCGCTGAGCTGCGGCTCCGCGCGAGCCGGCGCGCTCAGGGCGCTCATGGCGCCCAACGCGACGAACGTGACAGCGAAGCGGCGCGCGAGCCGCCCGATCACTTCTTGTTCAGGCAGTACGGAACGGTCGCCTTGCACAGGCTGCAGTCGGTGAGCGAGTCCTGCCCGGGGCGGCAAATCAGCGGAACCTTCTCGACGGTGCCCGTCGCGGAGGCCGGAGCACCCGGGCACTTGTCGTCCGGGTTGGTGGTGTCCGGGGCCCGCGGGAAGGAGACGAGGCACTTCGAGCACACCGTGATGGGGAACTGGAACTCCTGGCTCTCCAGGGTGAGGCCGCCGAGGGTCTGGCCTTGGACGCGCGCAAACGCGATCACCGTGAGCGTGGGGTTCGTGACCGCAGGGTTGGCCGCGATGCGCTGGGCCAGCAGGCGACGGAGCTTCTTGACGGCGGCGCTGTCGAGCAGGTCGACGGTGGCGATAGCCTGCCCGCCACCGGGCGTGACGAACCCGCTGCCCGGGGTGCGGTACTCGTTGCCGGTGCGGCCGTCGTCGATCGCGAGCTTGGGGTCGGCGTTCGGGGAGATTTCGGCGTCGAGGTTCACGCCGTCGACGGTCTGGCGCACGGTCGCGCCGAGCAGGTACACGTTCGCGCTCTCGACCCGGTTGCGGCCCGGATCGGCGGCCGCGCGGAGCTGGTTCACGACCACGAGCGCGGCCGTGTAGCTGTCGGCCACAGCCACGTCGAGCCGGCCGGTGATGAGCGCTGGCGTCCCCGGATCGTAGAGGCAGACGCCCTCGTCGTCGGGCTTGGCGACCACCACCTTCGTCACGATGAGCGACTGCGGGTACTCCACGCACGCGGGCGCTAGCCCCGCGGCCAGCAGGGCCCCGACCACCGCGACAATCGCCCCTCGAACGGTTCGCTTCATGACAATCTTCTCCGGCGGAACGACGCGTCGGTCGTCGCGTCTGAAACGGTATCGTTACTACACCGCCCTCGTCAAAAAGGTGTCACCTCTCGCACCGCGAGACAAGGACGACGTGAAGGCTCACGCGCGCCGCATCGCACCTCGGAGGTCGTCCGCGCGCACCGGCAGCACCTCGCCTCGCCCCACCTCGACGGCGAGCGGGAGCCGAACCCGCTCGCCGCGCCGCTTCTTGTCGACGCCGAGGTAGGCCGCCGCCGCCCCGAGCTCGCCTCGCGCGGCCCGCGTGGGCAGGCCGAGCGCCTGCAGGAGGGCCTCGACGTCGGCCGCGACCCCGCGACGGATGAGGCCGGCCGCCGCCGCGAACTCCAGCTCCGCCACCATGCCGATGGCGACGGCCTCGCCGTGCAGGTGGGTCCGGTACTGGCCGTGCGCCTCGAGCGCGTGCCCGATCGTGTGGCCGAAGTTGAGGAGCGCCCGATCGCCCTGCTCCCGCTCGTCGCGGCCGACGACCGTGGCCTTCAGCTCGATCGCCCGGCGCACGACCCGCGCCAGCCCCTCCGGCGGCCCCGACACGAGCTCGGCGGCGCGCTCGCGCAGCTCCCGCGCCAGCCCCTCGTCGAAGAGCAGCGCGATCTTGGCCACCTCGGCGAGCCCCGCGCGGCGGTGGCGCGCGGCGAGGGTCGACAGGTGGGCGAGGTCGGCGACCACCGCCGAGGGCTGCGCGAAGGCCCCGATGAGGTTCTTCCCGGCCGCGACGTCGAACCCGGTCTTCCCGCCGACGGAGGCGTCGACCATCGCCAGGAGCGTCGTCGGCACCTGCACGCAGCGGACCCCGCGGTAGAGCGTGGCCGCCGCGAACCCCGTGAGATCGCCCACGACCCCGCCGCCGAAGGCGACGAAGACCCCATCGCGATCAAGGCCTTGCGCGATCCCGGCCTCCCAGAGGGTGTCGACGGTGGCGAGGGTCTTGTGCTCCTCGCCAGGCGGCAGCGTGCACGTTCGGTGGGGCACCGCCACGGCGTCCAGGGCGCGCGCGAGCACGGCTCCGCGCGCGCGGAGCACGTGGCTGTCGGTCACCGCGAGCACCCCGGACGGCCCGAGCGCCGCGACCACGTCGGTGAGGACCTCCGGGCGATCGTGCACGACGTGCACGCGGTAGGTGCGCTCCCCGAGCGGCACCACGAGGGGCGCGTCGGCGTACACGGCGCAGGTCGCGGCCACCGAGGCGTCCACGTCGAGCACGTCCGTCCACACCTCCGCGTGGCACTCGGCGTACGCCGCCGCGCGATCGCGCAGGAGCTCGTCGAGCCGCGCCTCCGGATCGCCATCGAGCAGCGGCCGCTCGGTCCCCCGGAGGCGGGCGAGCAGGGCCTCGCGCGACGCCCGCAGCGTGACCACCACGCCGCCGGCGAGGGCGGCCTC
>CAZHGG010000139.1:0-9892 GCA_964531755.1 uncultured Polyangiaceae bacterium | reverse complement strand
GCGGCCTCGGCGGACGCGGGCCCGAGCGCCGAGCCAGCGGCCGCGTCGAGCCCGCCCGCGCAGGGCCTCCCCCCGGCCAAGCTGGGCGAGATGTGCGGCGGCTTCGCCGGGATCGCGTGCGCCTCGGGCCTCGTGTGCGCGAACGTCATGCCCGTGGCCGACGGCTCGGGCACGTGCCGCAAGGCGAACGGCGCGCCCTAGCCCCGCGGCCGGGATCTAGATCCGCACTGGGAAGGCGCCGCCTGGCACCGCGCACGCGTCGGTCGCGACCACGACGAGCCGCTCGCGGAACGCGCGGTCCTCCGCGATCTTCGTGGCGATCGGGGTCATCACCGCCTCCTCGAGGAGGCGGCGGAGCGGCCGCGCGCCGCGGGTCGGGTGGTAGCCGCGCTCGGCGAGGCGCGCCCGCGCGGCGGCGGTGACCGAGAGGCGGAGCCCGCGCCGTACGAAGCCAGGGCGGAGCCGCGCCTGCTCGAGCTCGAGGTCGACGACGCGCTCCACGTCGCCGAGCGAGAGCGCGCGGAACGACAACACGTGGTCGATGCGGTTGAAGAACTCAGGCCGAAAGTGCGCCCGGACCTGCCGTGCGAGGTCGCTCGCCGCCGCGCCCTCGTCGCCGCCTCCGAAGCCGACCGGCCGGGTCTCAGAGACCCCCACGTTGGAGGTCATGATGATGATGGCGGTCCGGAAGTCGACGAAGCGGCCGCTCGCGTCGGTCATGCGGCCCTCGCCGAGCACCCCGAGCAGCAGGTCGAAGACCTCCGCGTGCGCCTTCTCGATCTCGTCGAGCAGCACGAGCGAGAGCGGGGTCTGCCGCACGAGCGACGCGAGGCTGCGGACGCCCGCGCCCACCTCGAGCAGCCGGCGCGCGGAGCCCGGCAGGCGGTATTCGCTCATGTCGAGGCGGATGAGCCGCTCCTCTCCGCCGAAGGTGGTGCGAGCGAGCTGCTTGGCGAGCTCGGTCTTGCCCACGCCGGTCGGCCCGACGAAGAGGAGCGTCCCGCACGGACGCTCCGGATCGACCAGGTTCGCCTTGAAGCGCGCGAGGAGCCTCCCGCAGGCCTCGCACGCCGCGTCTTGCCCCACCACCCGCGCGCGGAGGCCCGCGGCGAGGTCCTCCGCGCTCGCGGAGATGTCGTCGGAGAGCAGCGCCACGGGGACGCCCGAGTACCGCGAGTAGGCCTCCGACATGTCCCGGGGGTAGAGCGTGCGGGGCGTGGCGGAGGTCGGGGTCGAACCTCGCGCGGCCCCGGAGCCCTGCTGGACCAGCCAGTCGATGAAGCGGAAGCCCTTCCCGGGGAACGCGACGCTCCGCTCCAGCATCGCGAGGTGGCGCACGAGCCGGCGGAGCGCCGCCGCGTGGATCTCGAGGCCGGGCTTGCGCTTGGCGTAAAACGAGAGGAGCTCGATCGTGCGCTCGGGGCTCGGCTCTTCGACTCGGACGACCTCGAAGCGCGCGACGAAGCCCGGGCGCTGGCGTCGCGCGCGCTCGAGCTCCTCCTCGGTGCACTCGGCGAGCACGCGCACGTCGCCCTCGGCCATGGCGGGCTCGAGGAAGTCCGCGATCGCGGCGCCGTCCGGCTGCACGGCGAGCAGCCCCGAGAGCGTGTCGACGTGGAGCGCGTCGCCGTCCTCCTCGAGCTCCTTCACGAGCGCGATGCAGCGCTCTTGCCACATGCCCAGGTAGACCATCCCCGCGATGACGCGGTCCCGCGAGGTGCTGAAGATGCGCGGGAGCTTCTTGTCCTTGCCGCGCCGCTGCGCCGCGTGGTGCAGGGCGAGGCGGCGCACGAGCGTCGTCTTGCCCACGCCCGTCGCGCCGACGAAGAGCAGCGACGGTGGCCGCGGGCGCGCGGACAAAGCCTCCAGATCGCGCTGCAGCTGCGAGTCGCCGACGACGACGGGGAGCTTCCCGCGCGCCGCGCGGTCGGTGAGATCGTCGGCCACGCGCGCGAGCTCCGGCGGGACCGGCTCGCGGTCCTCCGGCGGCGCGGCGCGCGCCTTCGCGAGCAGCGCGGGGGACCACTCCGAGACGTACTCGCGCCCGACGTGGCGCAGATCGTAGACCCACCGCGGGTTCTCGCCGAGGAGCCAGCCGGTCACCGCGTGCCGCAGCAGCTCCGGGGCGAGCGCGAGCTCCTCCACCACGAACCACGCGCCGAACCGCGGCACCATCACGCGAAAACCACCGCCCTTGAGCGGGCAGTGCGCGTAGGTGAGCAGGAGCGGGATCTCCTTCTTGCCGATCACCGGGCGCTTCTTCACCGACGAGAGCGGGTGGATCGCCACGCGCACGGTCGCGGTGTCGAAGCGCTCCTCCCAGAGGTAGCGCTCGAGGCCGTCGCTCCCCTCGAGGCGCATCTGCTCGAGCTTGGTCTCGAGCTCGGCGAGCACGTCCTCGGTGGTCGCGCCGTACGCGGAGGGGGCCGGGCGGTCGAAGAACGCGTCCCACGTGCGCATCAGCGTGCCGGTGCGGCGCCCGTCCTCGTACTCGACGAAATAGACGCGGAGCGACGGCTTGGTCATGGCGTGGGGCTCTCCTGCGCGCGGAGGGGCGCGCTCTCGCGCGAGGCGCGGAGCAGCCAGAGCTGCGCCAGCACGTCGGACACCTCGCGCGCGTAGGCCGCGTGGCTCGTGCCCATGACGTGGTCCTCGACCTCGAGCAGGGTGGCCGGGCGCCCGTCGGGCGGCGGGTCGAACGCGATGCGCCGCACGATCGGCAGCCACACCTCGTCGCGGTCGGCAGCGCGAGCCTGGAGGAGCGCTCTCGGCGACCGGTCGGCCGCGGTGACGGTGACCCGCAGCAGCTCCGGCTCCCGTGCGTACGGCTGCCACACGTGCGTGCCGGTCTCGAGCTCCAGGTAGTCGCGCATGCAAAGGCCCACGAGCTTCAGGACGAGGCGCTCGGGTCCTTGCGCGAGCGCGGCCGCGAGCGCATCGCGTCCGGCGCCCTCGACGACGCCGTCCCGGGTGAGGGCCGCGAAGAGATCCAGCTCGCCGCGGCCGTGGGCGTAAGCGCGCGCCATCCACGCGAAGAGCTGGCGTCGCGCTCCGAACGGGCAGAGCTCCACGAGCACCGCGTTCGGATCTCCGTCGTCGGGCAGCGTGGCTCGGTCGATCGCCCGCGCGAGGAGGTGGGTCTCCGCGAGTGCCGAGAAGGCCTCCCAGCGCGCGCCGCGGCCGAGCGGGGCGTGCGGCGTGCCCCGTGTGCGGAGGCGGTGCCGCGCGACGCGCTGGTGGTCGCGGTCGAGCTCGGCGGTCGGCCGCGGGGCGTCCAAGGCGTCCTCGATCGCGTCGAGCGCGACGTCTCGCGACGCCGTCGCGAGCCGCTCGAGCCGCTCGCGGAGCTCGCCGAGCGTCACGCGCATCCACTCCAGGTTGTAGAGCGGTCCGCCGTGCTCGCGCCGGCCGCGGTTGTGCTCGCTCAGGTGGTGACGCAGGCGCTCGCAGAGGGCCGAGAGATCGTCGCTCGCGTCGATTCGATCGAGCGTGCCCAGGGCCTCCGGCAAGTGGGAGAGGAGCTCCGCGAGGGGCTTGGTCCACAGCCCCGCGAGGGCGTAGCCGCTCGCGACGGGCGAGGCCTCTGTGAGCGCCGAGGCGCGCACGCGGAGCGCGCCGCCCTCGTCCGCGACGCGCACCACCTGGAGCGCCGACGGGGCGCGCGCGATGTGCTCGACGAGGAGGCCGCCGATCCGATCTTCGATGAACCGCGTGAGAGAGCGCGCGCCGTCCTCCGCGCGCAAGGCGTCCTTCGCGATGCGGCTCACGGCCGCCTCGTCCACGTGCACGAACACGTTGCGCTCGACGAGCCCCGCGCGCGAGAACAGCTTCGAGAGCGCCTTCTCGGTGACCGAGACGGCCACGTCCGGCGTCAGCGGTGAGAAGGGCACGACGGCGTCGATCCGGTTGAAGAGCTCCGGCGGGAAGAACTCGCGGACGGCGCGCGCCACGTCGTGCAGCAGGGCCTGCGGCGCCTCGTCGAAGCCGACGGGCGCTCGCCGCCGCGCCCCGAGGTTCGAGGTCATGAGGATGACCGAGTGGGTGAACGTGGCGGTGTTCCCCGCGGCGTCCGTGAGGCGTCCCTCGTCGAAGAGCTGCAGCAGCAGGTTCAGCACGGACGGGTGCGCCTTCTCGATCTCGTCGAGCAAGACGACGCCGAACGGCTGCGACAGGCCCGCCTTCGTGAGCATGCCCTCGGGCTCCCACGCGTCCCCGATGAGCCGAGCGACGGCGTCCGGGCCGGACAGCTCGCTCATGTCGAAGCGGGAGAGGCGGGAGGAGGCGCCGTAGAGGTACTCCGCGAGGGCCTTCGCGAGCTCGGTCTTCCCCGTGCCCGTCGGCCCCGTGAACAGGTAGACGCCCCACGGCCTCTTGGGGTCGGTGAGCCCCGCGCGGATGCGGACCACCAGGTCGGCCGCCTCGCCGACGGCCACGTCTTGGCCCATGACCTTCGCCGCGAGCGCGGCGCGCACCTCGTCGACGGCGAGCGGCTTCTCCGGCGAGAGGAGCAGCCAAGGCAGGCCCGTGTCGCGCGAGAGGTGCGCGGCGATCTCGCCGGCCCGGAGCACCCGCGCGTCGCCGTCCGCGGGGCTCGGCGGCGACGCGGCGACCCCGGGTCAGGAGATCGATGGCCTTCCCTGGGAGCGCCTGGGCCGGGTAGAGCGCCGAGCCGAGCTCGAGGATGGTCTCGTACGCGCTCGGCTCGATCGCGACCTTGCCGTCGGCCTCGAGGTCGCGGGCCTTCGCGAGCATCATGCGGAACGTCTCCGCGCGGCTCGCAGGCGCGACGTGGAACCGCGCGAACGCCGCGGCGAACGCCGAGTCGTCCTCCTCCAGGCGTCGCAGCCCCTCGGGCGTGCACTCCGCCACGATCACGACCTCGCCGCGCGCGACCGGTCCGCGGAAGAAGTCCGAGAGCGCGCGCTCGCTGTCGCGCGCCTTGCCGATGCGGCCGAAGAGGTGGAGGTCGGTGACGAGGAGCACGGTGCGCCGCCCGCGCACGTCGTCGCAGAGCTCGACGCAGCGCTGCTCCCAGTCGCCCATGTGCGACATGCCGGCGATGATCGTCTTGCCCGACAACCGGTAGAAGCGCGTGACCTTGTCGAGGTTGCGGTGGGCCGCGAACCCCTCGGCCGCCAGGGTGTCGGTGATGAGGCGCCGGATGAGGGTGGACTTGCCGCAGCCGGGCGCGCCGACCAGCACGATCGAGCGGCGACGCGGCCCCGCGAACAGCGCCTCCAGCTCCTCGCGCAGGGGGCTCCGCGGGAGGCCGAGGTCGAGGTCACGCGCGCGTCCGGTGAGCGTCGAGGTGACGTCGACGGCGATGGTGGGCAGCACCTTCATCTCGCCGCGCTTCTTCCGCTTGGCCTTCGAGGGATCGGTCTCCAGGTCGTCCCACACGCCCTTCTTTCGCTGCGGCAGCTCGTCGGTGAGCATGCGCGGGCGCGCGTTGAACGCCACGACGGTGAGCGCGTCCCGACCGTCGGTGAAGAGCGCCTGGAGATCGTCGTCGTCGAGCCCCGCCCACGCCCCCGCGAAGTAGGCCGCGGCCCGCTCCGCGAGGGGCTCGTGCGGTTGCGCCGGGAACCACTCGCCCTGGCGCGCGGGGTGGTACGCGACCAGGAGGGTCCGCCCCGCGCCCGCGTGCCGCGGCTCGACCACGATGGGGCACAGGCCCGAGATTTTGCGCCGCGCCGCGTCCTTCAGCGTGAGCTCGAGGCGCACCCGCTCGAGGCGCGTGCCTCGCCGGAGGTCGAAGCGCTCGAGCGCCGCGGGAGGCGAGGCCTCGACGGCCCTGCGGAGATCCGCCGTGAGCTGCTCCTCCGCCTTGCGCGGGCTGCCCCGCCGCGTCGTGGTGGCGTCCCCCACGCCGATCGACGTGAGCGAGACGGCGTTGGCGAGCTTGCGCCGGTAGACCGTGACGGTGAACGAGCGGCTCATTCCATCGCCTCTACGGCGTCTCGCGCCGCGGCGAGCCCGCTCCCGGTGATCGCGCGGTATGCCTTGATCGCGTTGATCTTCTGGCCCTCGCGGAGGTACCGGAGGACCTCGGCGAAGGAGTCGTCGACGCGCGGCCGCAGCGCGCTCTCTCGATCGCCCTCGAGCAGACCACGCTCGAACAGGACGAGGTGGGCGAGCGCGACCTCCTCGAAGCGCGGCCAGTACTCGCTCGGCGCGACGTGCACCGAGGTCTGCTTGCACACGAGGAGCCGCTCCGCGCGTCCGTCGTGGTCCCTCACGGGGGCGCGCTTCGAGAGCTCTGCTGCGGCGGTCGGCGGCGGAGGATCGAGCAGCGGCGGCGACCACTCCCCGTCGGTCAGGGCGGTGCGCTGCGCGAGCAGGGTCACGTGGAGCTCGGCGGGTGCACCTCCGCCCGTGGGGCCGAAGTGCGAGTAGCGGTGCAGCCCGGCCTCGAGCGCGAGCCACGCGCCCGCGTGGTCGCCGTCGACCCGAAGCAGCACGGCGCGGAAGGGGCGCTCCGAGAGCTGCAGGCGATCGAGCGCCCAATCCGGAGTGCGCGGCGGGCCCCAGCGGCGGTGCGCCGGCCAGCCGTCGTCACGCTCGTCGCCGTCCACGTGGACCGCCGCGGTCCAGCCGCGCCGCGTGAGGTCACGCAGGAGCGGCGCGAGCCAGAGATCCATCGCGCGGTTCGCGTCGAGCTCGAGCACGAGCAGCGTCGCCCCGTTTCGCCGGCGCTCCTGCGCGACGAGCGCCCGCACGAGGGCCGCGCAGAACCGCGTTCGCGCGGGCTCGACCTCGGCCCACAGCGAGCTCGTCTCCTCGCCCGCGAGGTAGCCGGAGAGCGCGAGCTCCTCGAGCGAGCACACGTCCGCGAAGGCGCCGTTCAGCTCCTCGCGGAGCGACGCGAGGCGGTGATGCTCTCCCTGCATCGCGGCCACCTCCTGCGCGCGCGCGCCGGGCTCGGCCTTGTCGCGCGAGGGCCCCTGGCTCAGCTGGGCGACGAGGTAGTCGACCTGATCGTCCAGCTGCTCGACGCGCTCGAGGCGGAGCTCGGCGCTCATCTGCCGCCGCAGGTCCATGAGCCGCTGCAGGTCATGGGCGGCGCGCGAGCTGCGCCTCGCGGGGACGCGCACGACCCCGAAGCGCAGGCCTCCGTCCGTCACCCCGGGCTCTTCCCGCGGGGCGGGGGGCGAGCCCTCGACGTCGACGACGACGCGGTGCCCCTCGACGTTGGCGCCCCACGCCGAGACGAGGCGCGCGACCGGCGTGAGGAGCGCGCGCTCGACGTGACGCCGGAGCGCCCGCGCGCCGTAGGCCTCGCTCATCCCGCCGCGGGCGAGGTGGTCTGCGGCGGCCTCCGAGACCGCGAGGTCGATCCCGCGCTCGGTGAGCCCGCGCCGCTTCGTCGCGCGCGCGGTCGTGAGGTCGGTCACGGCGCGGATCTCCGCCTCGTCGAGCGCGCGGAACGCGACGACGCGGTCGATGCGGTTGACGAGCTCGGGGCGGAAGGTCTCGCGCACGACCCGCAGGTAGTGCTCCTCCGCGTCGCTCGACCTCGCGCCGAAGCCCGCAACCGGCCGCCGCTGCGCCGCGCCGAGGTTGCTCGTGAGGATGATGAACGCGCTGTGGAAGAACGCCGTCTTGCCCCGACCGTCGGTGAGGCGCCCCTCGCCGCACACCTGGAGCAGGAGGTCGAACACGCCCGCGTGCGCCTTCTCGATCTCGTCGAGCAGCACGACCGAGAAGGGCTGCTCGCGCACCTTCCGGGTGAGCAGCCCCTCGCCGCCGTCGTTGCCCCGAAACAGCCGGTCCGCGGCGAGCGAGTCGGCGTATTCGCTCATGTCGAAGCGCAGCAGGCGCCCCTCGTCGCCGAAGAGCAGCTCGGCGAGCGCGCGCGAGAGCTCGGTCTTCCCCACGCCCGTCGGCCCCACGAAGAGGAGCGTCGCGAGCGGCTTGCCCGCGGGCGCGAGGCCCGCCTTCACGACGCTGACGAGCTCGGCGACTCGCCGCACGGCCTCGTCCTGGCCGACGAGGCGCCGCCGCAGGGTCGCGACCGTGTCGGCGAAGCGGAGCTCCTCGTCGTCCTGGAGCAGGAACGTAGGCACGCCCGTGCGCGCGCTGAACCAGCCATACACGTCGTGCGGCGTGATCGCCGCGCCTGGCTCGCTGGCGCGCGACCCGAGGCGCGCCTCCGTCGCCGCGCCGAGCTCCTCGGCCAGGCGCACGGCCTTCCCCGGGAACGACTCGTAGGGGACGTAGCGGCTCGCGAGCTCCACGACCGTGGCGATCGCCGCCGCGGAGAGCGCCGGGCGAGGCGGCGTGCGCTTCGCGTCGTAGCGCGACAGCTCGTGGAGCACCTGCGTCGCCTGGGCGGCGCCGAAGGGCTCGAGCCGCACCCGACCGAAGCAGGAGAAGAGGGCCGCGTGCCGGGCCTCGACGCGCTCGAGGGTGTCGTCGCGGATCTCGCCGACCACGCGCACGCGCCCGCCCTCCACCCACGGCCGGAGGGCGCTCGGGATGTCCACCGAGCCGCCTGGCCTGTCGGCAAAAAGATCAGCAAAATCATCGAAATACAGCAGTGCGTCGAGCACGCTCGCCGCTTCCATCACGCGCCGGACGCGCTCCTGCCACTGGCCGAAGCCGCTCATCCCCGCGACGAGCCTCGCCCCGGAGGTGCCATACACGTAGCGCGCGCGCCCGCTCGCGTGCTCTCGCTCGAGCCAGGCGCGGAAGAGCCCCGTCTTGCCCACGCGCTCGGGCCCCACGAGCAGCACGCTCGCCCGCTCGTCGCCGCCTAGCAGCCGACCGAGCAGCTCGCGCTCCGCGTCGCGGAGGGGGAAGGGCCGCTCGCCGTGGCCGAGCGCGGTGTGCAGGGGCTCCGCGATGGAGTCGAGCACCGCGATCGCCGCCTTGCGCGCCTCGCCCTCGGCCACGCGCCGCTTGCCGTCGGCGGCGCGCGCCGCGGACTCCGCGACCCCGCGCTCGAACGCGATCCGCAGCGGCACGAGCGCCTCCGCGCGGGGCGGGAGCAGGCCGAGGTACTGCGCGGGCGTGAGCTCCTGCGCGGCGCAGAGGCGGAGCAGCTCGTGCTCCACCGCCTCGTCGAGGTCGTCGCCGTTCGCCACGAAGAAGGTGTGGTACGGGCGCAGCAGCACCACCCACGAGTCGCGGAGCCCCTTCGTGTTCGGGGCGGTCGGCAGCACGAGGCTCGTCACGGCGATCGGGGTGGTGACCGCCCACCGGCGCGGGAGGTCCTCGCGCGGCACGACGACGTCGGTCGTGTGGAGCCTCGCGCCCTCGGGGAGCGCGTAGCGGACCACCTCGCTCGGCGCGGCGTGGGCGAGCACCTCGGACAGGTAGAGGCGCGCCGCGAGGAGGCCCTCCTCCTCGTCGCCGTAGCTCGCGAGCGCCGGCGCCGCGGCGAGCGCGACGATCGCCTCGCCGCTCGCGAGGTGGCCGACCAGGGCAGGGGTCTCGAGCTCCAGCTTGGGCACGCGGGGAGTCTACGCGAGTGCAGCGGCGGACGGATCGTCACGATGCGGGCGAGCTCGCGTCACAGACCGGGCGCCTCGGCCGAGGACCCGGTGAGCGTGCGCTGCGGGTCGGTGGTCGACCGAGCGCGTTCGCGCCCGGGCGCCGCGCCGCGCGCGCGCCCTCCCTCCATGGAGGCGTCATGGCCCATCGCAGTCGCATGCGCGCGCTCTCGTGCGCGCTCGTCGCCGCGCTCTGCGCGGCGAGCCTCGGCTCGCTCGCGAGCCCGTCGGACCGCGCGGGCGCGCTGGGGCGCACACCCCCTGCCGCGCCCTCCGTCGCGTCGCCCTCCGGGCCGCGCCCCCTCCCCGCGGGGGTGGCCGCCCCGCCCCCCCCGGGGGCCCCACGCGCCGCCCCCCCCGCGGGGGGGGTCCACCCCGGCAGGGGCGGGCGGCCCGGG
>CAZHGG010000138.1:0-9917 GCA_964531755.1 uncultured Polyangiaceae bacterium | reverse complement strand
TTCACCGGCGACTCGCCCGCCTCGAGCTTCACCGGCACGTGCCCGTTCACGATGAGGCCTCGCGCCTCGTCGACCCCGAGCTCGCGGCAGATGCGCGCGCAGAACTCCGGCTCGTGGAGGAGCGCAAAGTAAGGGTTCTTTACCTCCTTGGCGGCCGCGCGATCGGCCACGAAGTGCGACTCGAACGTGGCCATGCGGTCCTTGCCGAAGAGCGGCGAGAGCGGCCCGGTCCATAGGTACCAGAGCCTGTCGACGTCGGCGGAGGCCCGGCCCCGGAAGGCCCGCTGCACGGTGCGCTCGAGCGCCGTGAAGAGCTCGCGGCCGCGCCGCGGCTCGCCGTCGACCACGAGCGCGAGGGGCTCGCCCGCCTCGTCGACCGGCACGCACCCGTGGAAGATGACGGTGTCGTCGCGGCGCAGGCTCATCGCCCCGCGGCGCGCGAGCCAGTCCATGTGCGCGCGCAGCGTCGGGCTGCCCACGAAGGAGGCCAGGAGCCGGTCCAAACACGCCTGCTCCTCGGCCGACAGCGCGTACGGATCTCCGTCGAAGTCGACGGTGGGCAGGTGCGTGTCGAGGAGCGGGTGCACCACGCCGTCGATGGTGACCGTGCCGGCGCGCGGGTCGATGCGGTGGAGCAGCTGCCGGTCCTCCATGCCGTATTCGGGGCGGCGGCGGCTGAGCTGCCCCTCGAGCTTGAGCTGGAGGATCGCCATCGCCTTCTGCATGCGCGCCATCAGCCGCGGATCGCGGAGCCCGTCGCCCTTCACCTCGAAGCGCTCGGCGGGATCGTCGGCGTACACCGTGCGCGCAAGCCGCTCGATCGGCGCCACGCTGATGCCGTAGCCCTCCTCGAGCTGCGTGAGGCGCCGGTAGCGGAGCGAGATCCGGAGCACGGTGGCGATGAGCGCCGCGCTCCCGAGGCTCGCGCCCATCCAGCTCACGTCGTGGTTCCCCCACACCACGCTCACGTGGGGCTGGCGCATGAGCAGGCTCACCACGCGGTCGAGGCGGGGGCCGCGATCGCCGAGATCGCCCGCGACGATGAGCTCCGCGACCGACAGGTTGCGGATGACGTGCGCGGCCGCGCGGAGCAGCGCGACGTCACGCCCCTTGCGCACGAACGGGTCGACCAGCGCCTCGAGGAACGCCTGGCGCTGCTCGATGCCGCGGGCCGCCAGGAGCTCGCGAAAGAGTCCCGCGAGGCCCGGCGGGAAGAGGCGCTCGGCGTGGCGCAGGGTGTAGCCCAACATCAGGTGGCGGAGCAGCTCGACCTCGCGGGCGAGGGTCGTGAGGAGGAACTCGCGCCGCTCGAACCCGGGCTTCGCGGCGTTCCACGCGTAGGCCTCGCGCGGGTAGTAGATGATCGCGAGCAGATCGCGGATCTCCTCGTGCGAGAGGCGGTCCGCGAAGAGCCGCGTCGCCAGCGGGCGCAGGCTGCCCGACGCGTTGTTCACGATGTGCTTCAGCTTCTTGTGCTCCCCGTGCACGTCGCTGACCACGTGGATGGTGCCCTTCGGCAGGGTGAGGATGCCCTCCAGGTAGCCAATCTCGGCGACGACGGCGTCCGCCGTGGGGTAGCGGCGGGCGAGCGCGCGGAGGAGCGGCAGCGGGATGGGGTCCGACATCGTCGCGAGCGTACACCGAACCCGGAGGGGGAACTCTCCGACGGTTCACAAGATGCGCGCGCCCAGCATTCACGCCAGGCGCGTCCGCTAGCCTCCGCGTGTGGGCGGAAGCACCCGTAAGCGCAGAGCCCTCACGCGTCGCCTGAAGCCTTCTTCTTCCGCGCCTTCTTCGGCGCCTCCACGCGATCGGGCGCCGCGAAGAGCGCCTTCAGCTTGGGCTTGTCGTCCTCCCACGCGGCGGCGGCCTGGGTCTTCAGCGACCGCGTCGCCTTGAGCAACGTGGGGAGCAGCTCGTCGCGCGCCGCGAGGGCGGCCACGTACGCCGACTGCGCCGCGCCGTAGGTCTTGAGCTTGCCCTTCACCGCGGAGCCACTCGTGAGGCAGGCTTTGCAGGCGGCGCTCACGTTCGCCGGCGGCTTCATGCGCTGGATGCCGGCGACGATGCTCGCGACCTCTTCGGGCTCCTTCGCGAACGGGAGCGCCTTGAGGTCGGTCGGCGAGTAGGTCGAGAAGGACTTGAGCGGCTTCTGCCGCGTCCCGAGTCCGGCGCCCGGGAGCAGGTCGACCAGCGTGTCGATCTTGGCGTCGAGCTCCGCGTCGGCGCTCGACACGTCCTGGAGGGCAAGATCGCGCGCCATGTCCGCCGCGTCGACGTGCTCCGCCGCCTTGACGAAGTCCGTCGCCGCCGCGGTGAAGCGCTTCGCCGCGGGCTTCAGCCCCGCCGGGAGCGTGAGCGCGGCGAGCCGGCTCGTGATGCTGGTCGCGGTTCGTCGGTGATGCGTGATGTTGCTCGCGCTCATGGATCTCCTCGGTGGCGTGTGTGCGGTATGCTCGGCGGCGGTGGGGAGCTTGGGCAAGGGAAATCGACTTGCGAGCCCACCGCCGCGAACGCTACGATCGACGAAAATCATGGCCCAATACCGCATCGTCATGCCCGAACGAGAGAAGCGCGTCGACAGCCTCTTGGCGGCGAGACGGCTGCGCCAAAGGCTGCTGGAGCTTGGGGCGACGGAGCCATCGGGTGCGGGTCGCGGGGAACACGTTCGACTCGACGGTCGTCTCTACTTCGACGTTGTGATTTCGCCCTCGGAGGATCAGCGAGCCGAGATCGCGACCGCGGGTGCAGAGCTGGTCGAGGGCGGCGCCTCGAACCCGCTGGACGAGTGCCTGAGCTGCGGCAACATCCCCGACCAGGCAGCGACCGTCTGCCCCAACTGCGGGTTCCGCGAGGTCTCGGTCTGTCCGCACTGTGGTGAGGAGGTCCCTCGGCTAGAGTACGTCGCCCTGCCAGAGCGCGTCCATCAGTGCCCGCGGTGCCAGAAGCGGGTGGTGCTGGCCTACCACGAGCCGCTCTGGGACGACGATGGCCGCTACCATCAGCCCGTGGTCGTCGTCGCGCGGACGGCGGCGTGAGATTCGACTCCGAGGGCCACATCGAGATCGCGCCGTCCGAGTTTCTCGACCTTGCCCGGCAGGACCCTACCGGCCTCGTCGACCATGTGCTCCTGGCCGGAACTCCTCGCGTGTTCGCCACGTACAGCGCATACCGGGCCTTCCTGAGGGATGTCTGCGAGCGCCTCGGACTGCATCCCCGCGCCGTCGCCGTGTGTGGAAGCGCCCACCTTGGCTTCAGCTACACGCCCCGGAAGGAGAAAGTCTGGCTGGCGTGCCGCCCCGATTCGGACGTGGACCTCGTCATCGTCGACGCCGACTACTACGACGGGCGCGATGCGGAGGTGCGGCGCTGGGAAGAGCGTCAGAGCCCCGCGGGGCCCCACTCCCATGACTTCAAGAGTCACCTGCGGAGGCAGACCCTACGGCGCTTCTTCTGCCACGACGACCAGTCGTTTCCACGAAGCACGTGCGTCCCCCATCGGGATGCGCTCTCCAGGATCGACACGATGCGTCATGGCCTCGGCGCGCGGACCGTTTCTGCGTTTATCTTTCGCGACTGGTGGAGCCTGCGGGTCCGGCGCGAGCACGATCTCCGCGAGCTCGACGAAGGAATCCATCGCGGGAAGCTTCCCGCACCGCCGTGACCGAGGCGGGGCATCCGACGGCCCGCGTGCGCCTCGGGACGCGGTCGTTTCCCGTATCGGTCCGGTGGTTTTCTGCCCCGCAGCCGCGATCTCCTGTAGAACGCGACACGAGGTTCTCGATGGTAGCGATCACCGGAACGCGCGAACTGGCCTTCAGGTGGCCCGACGGTCGAGAGGAGCGAGTGCCGCTCGCGTTGCTTGAGGCGGCGGCGAGTTCCCTCTCCGCGGACGATCTCTCTGCTCAAGTCGTGGCGTGGTCGCAGGGACGAGCCTCACCCGCTGCTGTCGCTCCCACGTCTGACACGGAGGTCGAGCTCACTGCGGAGGCCGTCGCAGAATTCGAGCACCGTTTGACGGAGTACGGACAGGGGGACCGGAGCGAGCAGGGCTTGTTGAGCGTCGCACCGGCAGATGTCCACGGGGTCCTTCTGTCCCCCGACGATCTCCCCGACGCCTGGCCGGCGATCCCGGCCCATGCTGCACTCAGCCTCGCGCTTGGGCGCTTCCGGCGTCTTTCCTCCCTCGGCACGCGACTCGTGCTCGTCGATGTGAGGACGGCGCCCGGGACCGCACCATGATTCGCCCGGTCCGAGACCTCTCGATGTGGATGCGGGAAACCCTCGCGCCACGCGAACCGATCCGCATCTCGGGTGGGCTGCGAGGAGGGCACGTCGCGAACGGTCCGACAGTCGCTGCGATCGAGCTGAATGGCGTCCAGGCCAACGCCGTGCGTCTGCTCGTCGGGAGCGTACCGGCGGCGGTCGCGACGCCGTCGAACGCAGAGTTCCAGAGCAAGCCGAAGGCGGACGACCGGCAGGCGGAGGAGACCGCCTGGTGGGCCGGCTGGGCAAAGGTGTTGACAGCAGCCACGATGCTACCCCCTCGCATGGACCCAGAAGCACTGTCACGATTGATCGTGGAGCGTCGCGTCGTTCGGCTGTTCTGCGACACAAATGCAGTGTGCTCCGGCGTGGCCGAATGGCTCATGAGCGTGCTTCCTGCGCGGACTGAGCTCCTGACGTCGGCGATCGTCGACAAGGAGGTCATGAGCTGGGCCGACACGACCAAGAAGCTGTGGGCGGCCGAAACGGCATCGGGATGGGAAGCCCGCCTCCGCTTCCAGCTCGCCCGGCGCCTGACGATATTTCCCCCGCGCGAGACCGTCATCGACCGGCTCTCGCCGGACCAGAACGCGCTGATGCTCGCGCAGGGAACCGACAAGGGGGGGCAGAAGTCGTCGGGTGCTGATCTGCTCTTCGTCGAGCTCGCCCGTCCGCTTATCCGCGAGCAGCCACGGCAGGCGTGCGTCATGTTCGTGACCGGGGACGCGAACCTTGCCGGAGCTGCTACAAGCGCACTCGGGCCCGAGCACGTTCTCTACGCGAATGCAGACGCCGAGGCAGCACGGGCGGCGCAGGGCAAGGCGCTTACTCGGGGCTTCTGGCACCCAGGCAGCGGACTCGGAAGTGTGACGATGCCCTCGCCAGGTCGAATGCTGTGGACCCTTCTCGGGGCGTTCACGTTCCTGGAACTCCGACAGGGCGACCAGGGCTGGTCGCTCGAGCTCGTGGAGCGCGTTCGGAATGGCGGTCCCTCGGACTGGGCCGATCCGTGGGTCAAGATCGCTCCGCTCGCAGTGGTGCCCGCCATCGCGGTGCCCGATCCCATCACGTCGGCGTCCGACCCCGCGGCCCCGTCAGCTGCGAGCGCGGAGGGCCACCTTAGCGACGCCGCGAGTTCGACCGAGATCGCCCGCTCCCACTCGAGCTACGTCTCGACGCAGACATTGCCCGCTGCCGGTAGCTCACAGTCAGCCGCTTCAGGAGACTTGCGCGTCTCCTCCGAGCAAGGGGGAGAAGTCTTGGGCGCCGAGACTCCGCCTGCCCCATCCCCGGCCGAAGCGAGCCTCGCCACGTCGGCGACCCCGCCGAGCCCGCTGTCATCGTCAACAGACGGTGGCCACGTGCAGTGGTTGCTCGCACCGCGCCCAGTCGAGAGTCGACTCGACGTTCTGTCCCCGAGCCCTCGACCGGTCCCAAAGTGGTTCTTTGTCTTTGTCAGCGACGCTTGTTTCGGGAAGGTCGTCGAGGTCCCCGACGCCGAAGTGCCGGCCGAAACGTTTCGGGTGTTGCAGGGCCTGGAGGTCTTGGACGGAAGCGGCCGTCCCGGCCCAATGGCAGCCACGTGGCGAGGGGCGTGGGACCGCAACGATCTCGACTGGATGCATGCGCAACTCCGAGCGGCACACCCCGGCTATCGACGCGTGCTTGAGCTGCTGCGCGACGGGAAGGAGGCCGATCTATCGAGTCGCCAGCAGCAGTTTCTCAGTTTGCCGCGCGCCCTCGGGCAGGTGGCCAAGGTGCTCACCCGCCATTCACCGGCTCGGATCGGCGATGCCCCGGTCGCCTTTGACGAGCTCGACTTGGCGCTCGATCGATGGCTTCCGCAGCCGGGAGAAACACTTGCCATTGCACACGCGTGTGAGAATGCGCTCTCCGAGCTCCACCTCACGCCGTATCGGTTTGAGCTCGCCCTCAAGGAGCTGTGGTCGCGCCACCCCACCTATCCCATCGAAAGTCGGACCTCGGGCGTTGCAGTGCCAACCTCGGCGGAGTCCGTGGTGCAGCTCCATCCCGACGGCTCGTTCGCCCACCGTGCTGTCCACCCGGGCACGCTCACGTTTGGCGGCGCGCTGCCGGTCCTCTTTCTCGCGAGGCGCCAATGACAGACACACTGAACATCTTTGGGGCGCTGGCACCGGGCTCGGGCGCAGACGCCTACGCGCCCCTCGGACTGCAGAAGAACCCATTCCGTGTAGCCGACGAGGACGTCCGAGCCGGAAAGGTCCCATTTTACGAGGCGCCTGTTGCAATGGAGATGGCTCGGATCGCCGCCTGGGTGGACGACGTGCACCTGCGTGGGCAGCGTCAACCGCTGACATTGATGGGAAACATTGGCGTGGGCAAGACCCTCGTGGTCGGCCGCCTCTCAGCGGCACTTCGCCAGCAGGTGCAAGCCCGAATCGCCGTAAAGAGCCTCCTTCTCTCCGACGCCGGCTATGGGCGCATCAGCGTGGGCAGCTGGCTCATGACGGCGCTCGATGTCATCGAATTGCCCTGGCTGCCGCCGATCAGTCCATCTCCCGACGTCCTGCCTCTTGTCGCGCACCTCGCGCGACAGCAGATCGACTTCGGCCCTGGCCGGCTCGGCCGCGCGCTCGCGTTCGTCGCCAAGCAGCCGGCCAAGGAGAGGGATACCTATGTCCGACATCTCTCCACGTGGCTACGCCGCGGCGCTCTGACTGAGGCGCAAGCCAGAACTCTCGGAGTGGGGCGGCGAATCGACTGGGAAGGCGAGCTGATTCCAGTGCTCGCAGAGCTGCTGACCCTCGCCCGCGAGGCGGAGCTCATTACTACATTCTTCCTCTTCATCGATCAGGTGGAAGACCTCTTCGGCCCCGGGATAAGCGCGACGAAACGCTCGAGAGTACTGAGCGACCTACGGGGACTCATCGACTACATTGCAGCGGGTGCGCCGATCGGGCTCCTGGTAGCCGCTACGCCTGACCTCGTCGAGCGCAGTCTCACCGTCGCGTATCCGGCACTGGCGACAAGGCTTCAACAACGTCGCGTCGATCTGCCCTTGCTGGAGCAAAAGTATGCCGAGGGCTTCACACAAACTTGGCTCGAAGCGGCACTAGTACAGCGACCGCGGGCGGGCGGGAACGTGCCGAAAGCGAAGGATTTGGCGAACGCCGCGTGGGAGGCAATGCGCCGGCAGCGGCAACTCATGCCTCCTGGAGAGAAAGCGGTGCAGCGCTTCTTCCTGACGGCGCTCGCCGACGACATTGACCGTCGCGCGGGCCTGCGCGACTGAACGGCAGCAACGCCCGCTCACGTGGCTGCCGACGCTTTCGCCATATTCACGTCGAAGACTCCTTACTCCGCCGAGGCAGTCGCCGCGTTGCGTGCGCTCCGTGCGCGGTGGCCTTCGTCAGCAACGCCTCCGCCGTTTCGTAGGTCCGCCCCTCGGCCCGCGCGAGCTCCGCCTCGGTCGGGACGAGCTCGCCGGAGAAGGCCTTGGCGAGGACCGCCTGGGGCACCTTTTCGGCGCGCCAGGTCGCCGCTTGCACGCGACGCTCGATGGCCTCAGCGAGGGCGAAAAGCTGGCTCACGCGGCGGAGAATCTCGGACTGCTCAGCCTGCCCGGGAATCGCGATCGGCGTAGATCTCAGATGGTCGAAGCTCAGGTGAGGACGGCCCTCACCGTAGGCCCACTCCTGGTACAGGCGTTGACCGTGCCGGGCGGAGTTGAGCCACAGCTCGACGAAGGCAGCGAACCCCGGGACGCTCAACCGAGCGAGCGCAACGCTCTGGCAGACGAAATGGTCGCGTACGGGGACATCCACGCGGCAAACGTCGCCGGTATTGGCGCCCACTATGGTTATTAGGATGTCGTGCTGGTGCACGGTGGTGCGCAGCCGTTCGGGATCGTTGGGCGGCGGAGCGACGCCCTGCCGGTGGGACTGATCGAACCTCATCGGTCGGACGTTCTGGGCCATCACAAACGTCCCGAACCCATCGTCCTGATAGTACGGGCTCCAGGCCCGCGAACCGCTCGTGAGATGGGTCGCGATCGCGGCGAGGCTGACGATCGGCCAGCCATCCGGCACGTTGTGGTCAGCTTCCGCTGGCTCCACGGGCCGCTTTCCTGGAACGGCAACCGTGAGCCTCGATCTAAAGGCCGCGGCTTCATTCTCCCAGCCTGCGTGCTCCTCACGCCACTCCCGCGTCAGTTCCCCCGAGCAAGCCGCCGCCAAGACGGCCTGCCGAAACCTCTTGAGGATCCCCGTCACCCGCTCGAGGCGCGCCTTCGCCCGATTCACCTGTTCGAGCAGCGCCTCGACTTGGGCGACGATGCGGCGCTGTTCGGGGAGCGGGGCGAGGGGAAGCTCTCGGTCTAGAAGCTCGTCCACTCGGATGCTTTGCACCGTGGTGCCTTCCTTGCGATTCCCTTCGAGAATCTCCCGCTCGTGGGCGCGCAAGTATGCCGCAAGCCATGGGTTCAACTCGCGGCTCTTACACGACAGCGCCTTCACGTCCTGGTTGATGACAACGGGAATGGTCGTCAGCGCGACCGGCAGAGTATGGGCTAGGACGCCCGACCGGACCACGACAAGCACCGAGCCGACGGGGCACACCCTAAGCCGAGTCTCCGCTAGCGCCCGTGGTGTGATTCGTTCGGTTGTGCCGTCCACCGTCCACGCCTTCACGTCCTTCGACGACACCCACGGGATGGTCCCGTCCCAGTACGCATGAATGGCCGTCGACGGGGTCATGCCACCCCAACAGTCGAAGAGCGAACGAACGGTAGCCCGATGCCACCCCTCGGGAAGCTCCCCGCTCACGTCGCCACCCTGACGCTCTCGGCGCCGTACGCGCGGACCGGCGTCTGGACCGCGCCAGTGGCTCCGTTCAGCGACCACCGCTCACCACGGCGAGAATTCAACGCAAAGGCGCAAAGACGCAAAGACGCAAGAAGACGGTGATGAGGACGGGCACTGAGTCTGCGCTCTCCCTGATCGCTCGCTCTCTTTGCGCCTTTGCGCCTTGGCAGCTTGGCGTTGAAAATCTTCCTTCGCCCCCGCGTCATCGTCAGCCGCATGAGCCGCGACCTCCGAGCACCCCGTCGTCATCCCCCTCGAAGAACCGCTGGATCTCCGCGGGGAGCGGCGCGTTGAAGTCCTCGGCGATCTCGTAGCGCCCGCGGAGGAAGCCTAGCGCCCGCGTACGCTTGCCGTGCGGCTCTCGGTCTGGCACTCCCGTGGCGATTGGGGGAACGATCGGCGTCATGCTTGCACCCTCCTCTCGTCCCCATTTTCTAGCAACCGCAGCACCGCGTTCAACTCCAGCATGGCCTCCTCCAGCTCGCTGATCGCGTCGGTCGCCAGCTCCTCGGGCGGCGGCAGGTCATCGCCGTCCTCGAGCGAGTCCTCCTTGAGCCACTTGAAGCCGTCGAGCTTGAACCCCTTCTCCTTCACCTCGGAGATGTGGAAGTCGTGCCATCGGTCCGACTTGGAGCCCGCGCGCTTTCGCTTCGACCTGCCGTTGGGATCCGCGCCGAAGCACTTCTCAAACTCGGTGAAGTGCGCCCTCGTGAGCGGCCGGTCCTTCTTGGTGATCCCGGGCACGTTCGTGCGCGCGTCGTAGATCCACGTCCGCTCGGTGGCGTACCCCTTCGTGAAGAAGATCAC
>CAZHGG010000137.1:0-9942 GCA_964531755.1 uncultured Polyangiaceae bacterium | reverse complement strand
CGAGCGAAGGCGCCGCGGGCTCACGCCGCGCGCAAGCCGGCGCCACCGCCGCCGCCAGGCAGAGGAGGCCGACCCGCCCGCGCAGGCCGACGCGGCGGGTCCAGCGTCGCCCACGACTCAACCCGCCGGACATCGCCAAACGATAGCGTCTTTCCCCAGTCGGCGGCGCCTCTGCCGAGCGCGGGCCGCGCGCGAAGCGACGACTGGCGGCTCGGGGCCGGAGCAAGACGCCGTGTGCGTGTTGACAGTGGACGGCTCCGCGGTGAGCATCGACGTCTCACGGCTTCGCTTCGCTCTGCACCGCGCGCTGCCAGCCCAGGGGGGACGACATGACTCGATTGAAGACCGCGCGGGCGGGGCTCTTGGTCCTCCCGCTGGTGGCCGGGGCAACGCTCGTCGTGGCGGGGTGCGGTGCGGGCTCCGTCGCGTCGGCGGTGCGGCCCAAGGAGACGACCGCGACCGCCGCGCTTGGGCAAGGCGCGACGGGCCACGAGTACAACCAGACAGGCACTTGCGAGCGGGCCCGGCTCACCTCGATGCCCGTCGTCGTGGACCTCCCCGCGAGCGAGCGCGCCCTGTTCGAGCGCATGGTCTCCGAGGGCATCGCGGTGGTGGAGTACGACTGCGGCAAGCTCCGCCTCCTCTCGGAGTGCGCCGTGCCCGGGAGCTACGGCTACAAGGGGGTCGTCCCCAAGCCCGAGTCGCTCTCCATGACGGACTCCGACTCGGTGCGCGCGAACCTGCCGCTCTCGGGCCTGGGCATCGCCGCGGAGGCGTCGGCGTCGATGGCGCGTGGCAACGCGCTGACCCTGGAGTTCACGATCGTCGGCTTGAAGCGCGCGATGAAGCCGGCGCTCGCGAAATCCCAGCTACCGCCCACGGGCTGCGAGGGGGCGACCCATTTCGTACGCGGCGCGTTCATCGGGGCGTGGTCGCTCGACACGAAGACCTCCGCCGAGGTGGCCGCCGGCGGCAAGATGCTGGGCGCCGAAGCGAACGGGGCGAGCGAGAGCAAGCGCTTCCGGAGACGCTCCGACGGGACGCCGCCCACGTGCAGCGGCGCAGCGACAGACGCCGACCGGCCGCCCATGCAGTGCGGCGCGGTCATCCAGCTCGAGCTGTCGAAGCTGGCCGACAAGCCCGCTCCACCCAGCGCGACCCCGGATCCCGTGTGCCCGTCGGGGCTCGCGTGGTCGGGAGTGGGCTGCGTGCGACCCTCCGCGGAGGCGCGCACCGTGTGCGACGAGAAGGTCGCCCTCGACTGCCTGCTCCAGTGCGACAAGAACGAGCCCGAGAGCTGCTGGCGGCTCGCGCGCGCGTACGACTACGGCACGGGGGGAGTCGCCCAGGACGAGCCGAAGGCGGCGGCCCTCTTCAAGAAGGCCTGCGACCTCGGGCACAGCGACGCGTGCGTCGCCATCGGCGCGTGGTCGGCGGAGGGCCGTGGGGTCCCGAAGGACGCGCTCCGCGCCGCGGCGTACCAGTCGCGTGGGTGCGCGCTCGGCAACGGCATGGCGTGCTACAACCTCGGGCTCTCGTACGAGCGCGGGCAGGGCGTCCCAATGGACATCTCCAAGGCCGCCAACCTGTGGCGCCAAGCGTGCTCCGCCGGGGATCCAAACGGCTGCCGGTGGCTGGGCGAGCTGAAGCGGACCGGCCGCTTCGATGGAACGAGGGACGCCGCGAGCGGGCTCAAGCTCATCGAGCGAGGCTGTGAGGGTGAGGTCGCGGAGTACTGCGTGGAGGCGGGGAACATGCACCTCGCCGGAGAGGGCACGCCGAAGGACCTCGCGGCCGCGAAGAAGCTCTACGAGCGCGCGTGCTCCCTCCCCTACCTCGACTGCTCCGGCCTGGCGCGCCTCCACGAGGCGGGCGAGGGCGTCCCGAAGGACCCGCGACGGGCCGCCGAGCTCTACCAGAAGGGCTGCGACCGCGGCTCGCGCTGGCACCTCGCGGCGACCCACTGCGCCGCCGCGGCGAGGCTCCTCCGTCCGCCGGGGACCGATCCCGCGCCTCCCCCCGAAGAGAAGCCGAAGCCCAAGCGCGGCGCCGGGAAGGCCCCGGCGCCGAAGAAGAAGTAGCGGCGCAGGCCGAACCCTGGCCCGCTTGCAGCCCCCACGCTACCCGACATGGCCCACGCCGAGCGCATGACCGCCGAGGCCTACCTCGCGTGGGGGCGCGATCAGCGGGAAAAGCACAAATACCACCACGGCGAGGTCTTCGCGATGGCAGGCGGTAGCCCTCGGCACAACGTGCGGTGCGCCAGCGCGACGGCCCGCAGCGGAGGGCGGGCGCTCGCGCGATGGGCAGTGCCGGCGGCCGGACGATGTGAGATCGGGCGGGACGGCAGACGCCCGTCTCCGTCCGATCCTTCGACCGCTCCGCTCAACACGGGCTCGGATAGGTACCGGCCATCAAGCTCGACGTGAAGCTCGTGGAGGTGTTCCAGACGCCGGCCGGGGTGAAGCATCGCATCACCACACCGAAGCCCGTTCCGGTGGGCGACCAGGACGCGAGCTTGCAGTAGTTGGCGTCGCTTCCATAGGCGGTCGCAAGCGCCATCGTGGGGACTCCGGCCACCGACGTGTCCGGGTAACGCACGAAGTCGTACCCACTGACGGTGATCGGAGCGGTCGTGCCGCACGCGAACGCGTGCTGGCTGGCGCTGTACGAGGCCGGGGCGGAGGTGGGGCCGCTCACCCAAGCGTGGCCACCCACCATGTAGCTGCGGGGCGTACCGTACGAGTAGCTCAACGTGAAGTCGCTCGGCGCCAGGTTCCCTGCCGTGTCGAAGCAACGGACCCTCACCACCGCGTTTGCCCCGACCACGCTCCAGCCCCCGATCTTGCAGTACTTCGCGTCAGCGCCGACCGCAGTCACGTGGACTGACGCGTTCGAGAAGGCCAGCCCAGCCAACGTCGCGGTGTAGGTGCCCGTCGCAGCAGAGGTCACGGTGTTGATGCCACCCGTGCTGTTCCACGAGTGAGACGCGACGACGCTCGTGCCCGAGTAGTAGACGTGCGCCCCTCGCTGGACGTAGTAGGTAGTGTCCGTGAATCCCTTGTTGAAGAACACGACGAAGGGCGAAGCCGACGGCACACCGCTCGGGCTGTGACAGCGCACGTCGATGAGGAGGGCCGACCCGCTGGGGCGCCAGCTCGCCACCTTGCAGCGAGTCGACGAGGCGCCCGCCGCGACCACCTGCACGGTCCCGCCGGAGACACCGAGGTCCGGCATGGTCACCGTGTACACCCCAGCCGAGCCCGAGTACGAGTTCACCCGACCCGCCGAGTTGAACGCGAAGGCCGACGACAGCGAGGGGCTCGAGGGGTCCACCTTGGCGAAACCCCACGCATAGCTCGAGCTCGCGAGGGCGCTCGAAGCTCTCCCCACGGCATTGACTGCGTCCGGGGCCTCCACCTCGCCTTCCTCCGAGGAGGCCCCCTGTAGATCTTCACCCGTCGGCGCGGCGCACCCGGCGATGGCAAGGGCGATCGAGACGAGCACCGTCGAGGGGTTGAGAAGCCTCCGCCGAGCGTGAGCAAGCGCGATGGGCGGGGCGAACGTCGATGTACGAGTCATGAGAACCTCCGGTATCAGCAGCACATTGGCTTCGAGGCGATAGTGCGCGCGGATCGTTCGTGTGAGCCCGCGTCGCGCGATTCGACGCCGACAACGACGACGACCTCTACTCTCGGCAAGTCGTTGATGTTGCTGGCCCGTCGCATTTCCAGACCGGCACGCTGAGCTACCTCTACGTGGTCATCGAAGGGAGGGAGCTCACCGCTCGTTCACCTCCGAGACGGGCGCGATGCTCTTCACGAGGACCTACACGAAGTAGGCGGCCGACGCCTCGGGAGGTCTTCTGCGAGGTCGACATCCCACGTAGTCGCGGAGGGACCGGACGAACCCAGCGGCCACGTCACGCCCCTCTTCGGGCTAGCCGAAGGACGCCTCGTGACGTCTCGTCACGCCTGCGGGTAGACTCGGGGGGGATGAAGTGGGCCGCACCCGACGAGTTCCTCGGCGACCCCGTCGGTCGATGGTCCGTCGTGGCGAGCTCCGTGCTCGTCTTCTTCGCGAGTCCGACGCTCGGGGGTTGCGTGGCGTGGGGGCGGCCGTCGCTCGACGACACGCGGCGCGTGCTCGAGGTGTTCGCGGCCTTCCGCCACCCGACGATCGCGCCGCGGTTCGATGTCGTCGTCGATGGGCGGGGTGTGCAGGGCGTGGACCCGGAGGCGCTCGCGGCGCTCGTCGGCTGGCTCGACGCGCACAAGGGCGAGCTCACGACCCGCGTGCGCCTTCAGCTCGGGGTCGTCGACGACACCATGGTGGGCTTCGCGCTGTCGGGCATCTTGCCCGTGCTCGGCGACACGCACAGCTTCCGCATCGTCCGCGATCGACGAGCGGCGCTCCGCGCGCTTACCCCGGACGCCGACGCGCTGTCCGCGGAGATCGACGCCTGCGTCGCCCACGCCGGAGAGGTCGCCCCCGCGCTCCGCGCGCTGCGCGCGCACCTGAGAGGGCGCCTTGTCGACGCGTCGATCGAGAGCGCGGCGAAGGGCCTCCACGTCTCGCCCCGCACGCTCCAGCGCGTGCTGAGAGAGGGCGGCACGACGTTCCGCTCCGAGCTGAAGGACGCGCGCTTTGGCGCGGCCCGCGAGCTCCTGGTCCAGGGCGACGACAAGATTTCGTCGATCGCGGCCCGCGTCGGACTCTCCGACAGCGCGCTCGCGGCGCTCGTGAGAGAGAAGTCCGGCGCGACCCCGGCCGAGCTACGGAAGCGGTCCCGCTGAGCGTCTACGGCGTCGGCGAGCACCCCTACGGGATGGAGGGGCCCCACGTCGTCGACGGCCGGCTAAGGCGTCGGCCACGTGTCGTAGCTCGCCTTCATCGCCGAGCCTGCGACCACCACGACGTCGGTGATCGTCCACTTCTTGACGCTGCCGCGCCAGGTCACGATCTTGTCGGTGGCCGAGAGCTTCATGCAGTCCTTCGTGATCGTGCCCTGGAGGGCCGCCTCGCCGCCGTGGCTCGGCCAGAGATAGCGAGCCCCGCACTCGGCCCACAGCGGGTTGACCGCGAACGCTTCGGGCGCGGGATCGGCGTAGGTGTAGCGTCCGCAGCTCGCTGGAGTCTGCCCGTCGGGCTGCTGGCAGAAGGCGCCGTAGCCGAGGTGGCACGTCGCGCCGTTGGTCGCCGGGAGGCCACGGCAGGCGGTCGCGTCACCGTCGAGCGCGAAGAGCACGTCGCGGCTCGTGGGGCCCCCGCTCGAGGTGCAGTTGGGCTGCGCCCTCGGGTTGAAGGTCGAGTAGAGGCGAACGTCGCCGCCAGTCGTCGTCCGGACCCCGTTGGGCTCACACTCGCCGATCGCGCCCGCGGCCTCGATGACGCACACGCGCTGGCGCCGAAAGAGCCTGTAGCGGCCGTACTCGTGCGAGTCCCCGGCCTCACCGCGGGTGAGCGCGGCGACGTCCGACGGGGACAGCTTCGCCCCCTCGCACACGGCGTCGAACGGGTCTCGTGAGTCTGGCCGCGCCCCGAGTCCGAGCGCGACGTCGTACTCGCCGGCGTAGCCGGTCGCGCGGATCGTGTAGGTGCCGGAGGCCGGGAGCCGCACGTAGGCCGTGCCGCCCTTGGGGGACGCCGCGATGCGCGCGATCTCGCGGTTGGCTGGGGAGAGCACGACCACGCTGAACAGGTAGCGCGTGACGCCGACGCTCACGAGATCGTCCTTCGCGCCGTCGAACACGAAGGCGCCGGGCACGTTCGTGGCGGAGAGCTTGAGCTTCCTCGTCGCCCCGTAGGCGATCGTGCCCTGGTAGACCGTCGTGAGCCCCGACTCGAGCTCCGCCGCGTCCTCGAAGGCCGGCGCCGAGCAGCCGACCGTGGCGAAGGCGAAGCAGGCCGCGGTGGCGGTGATGAAGGCGGTGACGGCGGTGACGGACGTGCGTGCGAGGACCATTGGGGGGAAACTCCTGGCGATGAGGTCGAGCTGGGTCATCGCCCAGCGACGGGTTCTTACTCCGTTTCCCTCGGGGTCTCCCCGCCCCGCCGGCAGATGGCGCGTTGCCGAGGCGCATTGGCGCGTTTCGAGGGGCGCCTGCGTTCTCGTCGCCAAGACGGTGGCGCACCGCGGTGCGCCCGCGCGCAGGTGGCTCGGGTTCTGGCGGTGAATACGAATTCGCCGACCCGCGATAGACCCTTTCGTTTCGCGCGGTCGGCGCAGGCGGCGGGAATCGAGGCAACGTCACTTCCCCAGCGCCCCACGAATCCCCGCCACCACCGCCGCGAGCTCGCTCTCGACGCGCCACGCCTCGACCCGAAGCGTGCGGACGCCGCGGGCGGCGAGCACCGCGTCGCGCTGCGCGTTGTACGCCCGGCGCCCTGCATGCACCGGCCCGTCCACCTCGACCACGAGCCTCGGCGAGGGCGCGTAGAAGTCCGCGATGAACGGCCCGAGGGGGCACACGCGAAGAATCACTCGCGACCATGGCAACCCACGAGCCCCCCGTCTCCGCCTCCCCCTGAGGGCGCGCAGCGACCGATTTGGGGGAGGCCGGCCCGCGCAGCGGGACGGGTGGGGGCACCCTCGGCCTCCCTCCCCGCGTGCGCAGCGGGACGGGTGGGGCACAAAAAGCCAACGAGCCCCACGCGCTCTCGCGCATGGGGCCCGTCGTGAGGGTCCGAGGGACCCGCTTCGTGCCTACTCCTCGTTCACCGCGGTGAGCGACTCGGGCGCTCGCGGCAGGGGCGGGGGCGCGGGGCGCTCGTAGGTCTCGCCGCCCTCGACGATGAGGTTCAGCGACTTGTAGGCCGTGAGGCCCGTGCCGGCCGGGATGAGGCGGCCCATGATGACGTTCTCCTTGAGCCCGCGCAGGGTGTCCGTCTTGCCGTTGATGGCGGCCTCGGTCAGCACCTTCGTGGTCTCCTGGAAGCTCGACGCCGAGATGAACGACTCGGTGGAGAGCGACGCCTTGGTGATGCCGAGCAGCAGCGGCTCCGCGATGCCCGGCTTGCCGCCGCGCTCGATGACCGTCTGGTTCTCCCGCTCGAACACGTGCTTCTCGACCTGCTCGTCGATCAGGAAATTCGTGTCGCCCACGTCCTTGATGCGGACGCGCCGGAGCATCTGGCGAACGATGACCTCGATGTGCTTGTCGTTGATGGCGACGCCCTGCAGGCGATACACCTGCTGAATCTCGTTCACCAGGAACGCCGCGAGCTCCTTCTCGCCCTTCACGCGCAGGATGTCGTGCGGGTTCGAGGGGCCGTCCATGAGCGGCTCGCCCGCGCGGACGCGGTCGCCCGGCTGCACCTGCACGTGCTTGCCCTTGGCGATCAGGTACTCGCGCGCCTGATCGGTGAGCTGCGTGCCGTCGTGCGCGAAGGGCGTGATCATGACCTTGCGCTTGCCCTTCGTGTCCTTGCCGAAGGAGACCTCGCCGTCGATCTCCGCGATGATGGCGTGGTCCTTCGGCTTGCGGGCCTCGAAGAGCTCGGCCACGCGCGGCAGACCGCCGGTGATGTCCTGGGTCTTCGTGGTCTCGCGGGGGATCTTCGCGATGACCTCGCCGGCCTCGATGATGTCGCCGTCCTGGACGACGATGTTCGCGCCGACGGGCAGCAGATACCGCGCCTCGAGGGTGGAGTTGGGGAGCTTGAGGGTCTCGCCCGTGTCCTTGTTCTTGATGGTGATGCGGGGGCGCACCTCGGCGGCGCGCGACTCGATGATCACCTTGCGCGAGAGGCCGGTGACCTCGTCGAGGCGCTCGACCATCGTGACGCCCTCGACGATGTCGCCGAACTTCACGATGCCCGCGACCTCGGTGAGGATCGGCATGGCGAACGCGTCCCACTCCGCGAGGAGCTGAGCCGGCTTCACCTTGTCGCCCTCCTTCACGCGGAGCACCGCGCCGTACACGAGGCGGTGGTGCTCGCGCTCGCGGCCCGACTCGTCGACGATGACGATCTCGCCGTGGCGGTTCATGACGCTCACGGTGCCGTCGTTCTTGGTCGCGACGTTCGCGTTGCGGATCTGCACGTGGCCCTCGCTGCGCGCCTCGAGCGACGACTGCTCGATCTTGCCGCGAGCGGCCGCGCCGCCGATGTGGAACGTGCGCATCGTGAGCTGGGTGCCCGGCTCGCCGATCGACTGGCTGGCGATGATGCCGATCGCCTCGCCGATGTTGACCTTGTAGCCGCGGGCCAGGTCGCGCCCGTAGCACTTCGCGCACACGCCGCGCCGGGTGACGCAGGTGAGCACGGAGCGGATGACGACCTCCTCGATGCCGGCCTCTTCGATGCGCGTGACGAGCGCCTCGTCGAGCTCGGTGTTCGCCGCGACGAGCACCTCGCCGGTGAGCGGGTCGATGACGTCCTCGAGGGTGACGCGGCCGAGGATGCGGTCGCCGAGGGGCTGGATGACCTCGCCCGCGTCCTCGAGGCGCGTGACGCGGATGCCGTCGAGCGTGCCGCAGTCGAACTCGGTGATGACCGCGTCCTGCGCCACGTCGACGAGGCGACGCGTGAGGTACCCGGAGTTCGCCGTCTTCAGCGCGGTGTCCGCGAGGCCCTTACGAGCGCCGTGGGTCGAGATGAAGTACTGGAGGACGCTGAGGCCCTCGCGGAAGTTCGCCGTGATGGGCTGCTCGATGATCTCGCCCGAGGGCTTGGCCATGAGGCCGCGCATCGCGGCGAGCTGGCGGATCTGCTGGGTCGAACCGCGGGCGCCCGAGTCGGCCATCATGTAGATCGGGTTGAAGGAGGGCTCGACGCTCTCCTTGCCGGTCTCGGGGTCGGTGACCTTCTCCTTGCCGATGACGAGCATCATCTCGGAGGTGACCTTGTCGGCCACGCCCGCCCAGATGTCGACGACCTTGTTGTAGCGCTCACCGTCGGTGATGAGGCCCTCCTGGTACTGATCGACCACGCGCTGGACCTCGTCCTGCGCCTCGCCGAGCAGCACCTTCTTCGCGTCCGGGATCACCATGTGATCCATGCAGATGGAGGAGCCCGACTTGGTGGCGTACTCGTAGCCGAGGCTGCGCAGGCGGTCGGCGAGGAGCACGGTCGCCTTGTTGCGGTGCTTGCGGTAGCAGGCGTCGATGAGCGCCGTGAGGGCCTTCTTGTCGAGGGCCTTGTTCACGAGGCTGAAGCTCAGCCCCTCGGGGAGCACCTCGGAGATGAGGCAGCGGCCCACGGTGGTGTTCACCATGATGCGCTGGCTCGTCGCGGGGTCGATCACGCGCACGCGGATCTGCGTGTGGATGGTGACCTCGCCGTTGTCGAAGGCCATGCGGACCTCCTCGGGCGAGGAGAACACGCCACGCAGGTGCCCCTCGACGTGGCCCTTCTTGTCCACCGAGAGCGCGCCCTCGCGGTAGCAGCCCTTCGCGTACTTGCGCTCGCGGGTGGCGTAGTAGAGCCCGAGGACGATGTCCTGCGTGGGGTTGATGATGGGCTTGCCGTTGGCGGGCGAGAGGATGTTGTTCGTGCTCATCATGAGCACGCGCGCCTCCATCTGAGCCTCGACCGAGAGCGGCACGTGGACGGCCATCTGGTCACCGTCGAAGTCGGCGTTGAACGCCGCGCAGACGAGCGGGTGGAGCTGGATGGCCTTGCCCTCGATGAGCACCGGCTCGAACGCCTGGATGCCCAGGCGGTGGAGCGTGGGGGCGCGGTTCAGGAGCACGGGGTGCTCGCTGACCACCTCCTCGAGGATGTCGAACACCTCGGGGCGCTCCTTCTCCACCATCTTCTTCGCAGACTTGATGGTGTTGACGTAGCCGCGCTCCTCGAGCTTGTTGTAGATGAACGGCTTGAAGAGCTCGAGCGCCATCTTGGTCGGGAGACCGCACTGGTGCAGCTTGAGCGTGGGGCCGACGACGATGACCGAGCGGCCCGAGTAGTCGACGCGCTTGCCGAGCAGGTTCTGCCGGA
>CAZHGG010000136.1:0-9986 GCA_964531755.1 uncultured Polyangiaceae bacterium | reverse complement strand
GGAACTGGCCGTTGATGCCGGCCGTCGTGAGCTTCGAGAGCAGGTACTCGTAGAGATCGCCCTTCGCGTCGCCCTCGATGATGGGGAGCTTGTCGATCATGCTCACCGCCGAGGCGAGCAGGCTCGGCTTCTGCACCATGAGCTGCGCGTCCTGCATGTACTCGCCGAAGGTCGTGCCTCCGTTCAGCTTGCGGAAGTGAGGGAACACCTCGTCGCGCACCACGTTCAGCATGCCCTTCAAGCCGCGCTTCGCGTCCTCCTCGGAGACCACAGCGGGGAGCTGCTTGAAGTTCTTCCACCGCCGCGGATCGTCCTTGCCCGCGAACCTGCCGTGGAAGGGCTTCTTGGTGCGCTCAGCGCGTCGCTCGCCCGTCGTCTCCATCACGTCGAGGAGGCGGGAGAACATGAGAAAGGAGATCTGCTCGATGACCGTGAGCGGGTTCGTGATGCCGCCGGTCCAGAACTCGGTCCAGAGTTTGTCGATGTCGGACTTCTGCTGCGTGGTCAGGGTGCTCATGGGCCTTGGAGTACGCCTTGGAGCTGCTTGAGCTCGGGGCATCGTGAGAGGAGGGTGGACAGGTTGCCGGAGAGCGCGCGCATGAGGTGTTTTCGGCCCCCGCCGGGGCCGGCGCCGTGTTCGGCGAGGACGGGCGCCGCGAAGCGCTCCTTCGGGAGGCACTCTTGGCGGACTTCGCTGAAGCCCACGCCTCCGAGCTTGTCTTGGTGGATCGCCAGCATCCACACTTCCAGCTCTTCGATCGCCAGGCAGCCGGCCACGCGGGCGTGCTCGCGGGTTCGTGCGTCGAGCTTGCCCTGGCGCGTCGAGTCGCAGTCGCGATCGAGGAGCAGCAGGTACCTGTCGAACATGGGGCGGCCTGCGACGATGCCACGGAGGGTGTCGGCGTCGAGCGCCTGGGCCCAGCCGCGTAGGCGCGGGTTGGTGAGCACCTCGACTCTCGCCCCGGGAATCAACGCCTCGACGATGGGCTTCGCGATGAACTGGTCGTTCACGGGGTCCTCCAGGATCAGGAGGACCTTCACTGGGCGTGCTCCAGCCAGCCGGTCGAGAGCAGCTCGGCGATCCGGTCGGAGTCGCGCAGCGTCTCGAAGTAGGGGATGGCCGCGAGTGCGCTGGCGCGAGACTCACCCGTCTCCGGATCGCGCCGCAGGGCGACCGCTTCGCCGAGCACCTCGGGACGAAGGTACGCGAGGAGCGTGGAGGAGTGGGTCGTGGCGAGGATCTGGAGCTTCCGGCGCTTCGCGGTGTCTTGAAGAAGCTCCGCCAGGAGGCCGAGTCGGGCAGGGTGGAGGCCGGTGTCGGGCTCTTCCATGACGAGCAGCGAGCCCTCCGGCGCAGTGAGGATCGCTGTGACGAGCCCGAGGAAACGGAGGGTGCCATCGGAGACGCTCCGAGCCGACACCCGGCGTCCGTCGTTCTCCTCGAGGAAGAAGAGGACGTCGCCGAGCTGCGTCTCGTCGAAACGGAGGCCCTTCAACGTGGGGCCACAAAGCTCCTCGACCCAATCCTGGATGTCCTCGAGCTTCGAGGGGCTGCATGCGCGGAGCACAGCGGACAGGTTCTCCCCCGAGTCGCCGAGGGTCTTCGCCTTGCCGGGCGCGTACTCGCGCATCCGGTGGGGCTGCAAGTCGAGGATGTGCGTGAAGGCGCGAAGCATGGTCTCGAGCCAGGTGAGCGCGACACCGGCCTGCGGGGTGGCGTGCTCGGACTGTCGTAGAGCCAAGAGAAAGTCGCTCATGCGTACGGCGAGACGGCCGTCGGTGGGCGAGGAGCCCCCGTCGAGGGTCATCGATGTGTCGAACCCGGCGAACGACTCGCTCGTTCGGGTGCTTTGAGGGTCGAACCCGACGAGAAACCGTCCGACCTCTCCGCCCGGAAAGGGCGGCTCAAAGGAGATCCCTAGACTGAGCGAGCCGGCGCCCACGCGGGCCGACTCGGCCTCGCCTCCGCGAATTCCCGGCCAACCGCGGCCATGCGCCTCGGTGGTTCCTCGGAGGATGTCCTCCGCCACGTACCCCAGCGCGGCGCCCTGAAAAAATCGGAGCGCGTCGAGCACGTTGCTCTTGCCCGATCCATTGGGCCCGACCAGGAACGTGAGTTGCCCGAGGGGAACGTCGGTGTGCGCCCCAAAGCTCTTCCAGTTCATCAGGTGCAGCGCTCGTAACATCAACCGGCTCTCTGGCTGTTGGGCGATGGCGGATCGGTCGGCGTGGCGTCCTTCGGCTCGAAGGCGGTCAAGATGGCGAACAGATCGTCCACCTCCGCGCCCTTGAATACACCGTCGACGCTCTCGGCGTGCACGGTCGTGAAGGGCGGCTCGTAGAGGCGGTCGAGCTCCAGGCCGCCGTTCTGCGCGATGTGGTGCTGGAGCATCCGCAGGAAGCGGAGCTGCGTGGCGGTGAGCCGAGAGTGCTTGTGGACGAAGTCGGTGAACGCCCGCTCGACGGCCACCGGATCGAGCCCGACGAGGCTGCGAAAGACGCTGAGGAGCGAGCGGCGTGTCGCGGGCTCGCGACCCGCGAGGTGGAGCACGTTGGCCTTGTCGTCCACCGCGAGGACCAGCTTGGCGAGAGCCTCGAGGTCCTCGGCGCGCACGGCCTTCCCGTCACGGATTTGCTGGAGCGTCGGGTTCTGGGCGAAGTGATCGCGGAGCACCTCCTCGACGCGGAGCCGGTACCGGACCAGATCGAGGTCGTCCAGCCGGGGGATGTACGCTCGCGTCGCGAAGTCCGCGTCGTCGACGTCGAACACCTCGGGGGCCAGGCGCGCCGTCGGGAGCTGCTCCTGATACTTCATGATGCCGCGAAGCTCGCGCCGGATCTCTTCCAGCTTCGGAACGGTGATCTCGGCCCACAGCTCCTTGCTGCGCACCGCCTGGATGCTCGCGGCCTTGGCCTTGACCGGGGTCTGGCTCTTGATGAGCAGCTCGACCTGCTCCTGGACGCGGTCCTTCAGGTCCTGCACGCGAGGCGCGGTAGGCCCCCCTTGGACGACCTCGAGCTCGAGGCGGGCGACCAGCAGATCAAAGCGGTACGCGTCCTCGTCGCCGCGCACGTTCCTCCACTGCATCAGCGGTCCAGCGACGGCGAGAAGATCCGCCTTCGTCACGGCGGCGAACTGCGCGACTCGGTCGCGCTCGGAGAGCAGCTCGAGCTGCTTCCAGCAATCACGAACCTCGATGCTGCCTGCTTCCTTCGCCGCGCGCACGTCCTCGACGATGCGGTCGACCGTCGCCTGGAAGACGGGCTCGTCCATCTTGTCGAGCGCGGCGCTGGCGATCGCGACGCGGGTCTCGAAGAGCTGCTGGAGCAGCGACTTCTGCACGGAGGGCTGCTTCTCTTGGTACTTCTCGTCGAAGTACTCGAAGTTCGCCCAGTGATCGAAGATGAGAAACTCGGTCTTGTGCCTGCCGGGCCCGAACAAGTCGCGGCATAGGCGCGTCCCACGCCCGATCATCTGCCAGAACTTCACGTAGGACTTCACGGGCTTCGCGAAGACCAGGTTCACGATCTCGGGCACGTCGATGCCGGTGTCGAGCATGTCGATCGAGACGGCGATGGTGAGCTCGTTGTCCTTGTTCTTGAAGTCGTCGATGAGCTGGTCGGCTTTTGGCTCCTGGTTGTCGATGACGCGGCAGAACCCGGACCCATACTGCGGGTACATCTCCGAGAAGACCTTGGCCAGGTGGATGGCGTGGTCGTGGTTCCGGGCGAACACGATCGTCTTGCCGATGCGGCTCTTCGTCGCCTCGCGGATGCCCTGCTCCATCAGCACCTTCCAGACGAGGCGCGTGGATCCCTTGTTGAAGAAGTCCCTGTCGATCGCCTCTGCGTCGTAGTCGACCGCCTCGGGATCGGAGGTCTGCGCGATCAACTGGCGCTTCTGGTCGTCGTTCATCCCCGTGAAGGTGAACCCATCCGTGCGAGCCCAGGTCGTGCAGGCCGTCACGCGGAACGGAACGAGGAAGGGGGGTGTCGATCCGATGGCTTCGTGAAGCTCGAACGCCGCGGTCGGATCGCGATCTCCGCACCCGAAGAGGTCGTACGTGTTGCGCTCCACGAAGCGCACCGGCGTCGCCGTGAGGCCGATCTCGAGGGCGTCGAAGTACCGAAAGAGCGTGCCGAACTTCTTGTAGATGCTGCGGTGCGACTCGTCGGCGATGATGAGGTCGAAGAAGCCCACGTCGAAGTCCTCGAAGCACTTCATCATGGCAGGGTAGGTCGCCAGGTAGATCCGCTTGTCGCGGTCCTTCGAGGTCGCGCCGTCCACGACCACCCGGGGCTCGCCTGGCATGAACTCCTTGAAGACGCGGTCGGCCTGCTTCCGAAGCTCGCGCCGATCGCAAAGGAAGAGAATGCGCTTCACCCAGCCGGCTCGCATGAGGGTGTCGCAGAGCGAGATCGCGACGCGGGTCTTTCCGGTGCCGGTCGCTTGGACGAGCAGCGCCTTGCGGTGATTGCTCGAGAACCGCTCGCACACCCGCTTCACCGCCTCGAGCTGGTACATGCGGTCCGCGATGGCGAGGTTCGGCGCGACCGTGGCGAGAGCCTTCTTGTTGGCCCGCTGGTGCATCAGGTACTCGAGGCTGTCCTTCGAGTAGTACCCGTAGATTCTCCGGTGCGGGTATCCCTGAGCGTCGTCCCACAGGTGGATGTCGACGCCGTTGGTGAAGAAGATGAGGGGACGCACGCCGGTCTCTTTCTCGAGACACGTGGCGTACATACGAGCCTGCTCGGCGCCCACCAGGGCGTCCTTCGCGGTCTTCTTCGCCTCGATCACGGCGAGCGGCTTGCCGTCGTCGCCGTAGAGGACGTAGTCGGCGATGCCCTCACCCGACGGGGTCGGCATGGTGAAGAGCGGCACCTCCTGCCGTACCTCGTCGGTGCTCTTTCCGTTGGGGCCGACGTCCCAGCCTGCCTCGAGCAAGGCCTGGTCGATGAGGCGCCGACGCGTGGTCACCTCGTTGAACTGAAGGACCGACGCGACCTTCTGCCCCTCTTCCTTCAGCTTCTCGAGCTCGGTCTCGTGCTCTGCGGCGGCACGCTCGGCGGCGAGACGCTGCTCGCTCTCCTTCGTGAGCGCCGCGAGCACGGACTCGTACCTCGCTTCGGCGAGCCGAAGCTTCTCGAGGGCTTCCTTCGCCTTGGCCTCGCCCATCGTCTCGGCGACGGGCGGCGCATACGTGGGCGTGTCGGCTCGCTTGCCTCCGTCGACTTGGAGGTAGAACCAGCGCGCGACGTCGAAGAGCTGGTAGAGGCAGTCGAGCGAGACCTGGCTCGTGATGGGATGCCGGGGGTGCGCGGCGTTGTTGCCCGCCTTTCGGACCGCATGGAGCTTGTTCTGCACGACCTCGGGCAACGCGCTCCGGAACGGTGGAGCGTTCATCAGATCGTTGAGGTTGTCGGTGTACGGAGGGCGCAGGCGGTAGGTCTCGTAGATGGCAGCGACGGCGTGCTCCACGAACGCGCGCTGCTTCAAGAGCGAGCTCGCCGGATCCGAGTGGGCGTAGCGCTCGGCGAACCCGGCGAGATCGGCGAGCACGCCCCGCTTCACGCGCAGGAACTCGAAGTTCTGCGATTTCATGAAGGGGACCTCGTCGCGGGGCATGCCGGCCCCTTCAGCATGGATCGTTCCATCACGCCTCCACCCCATACTTCTTCGCCCAGTTGGTCAGCGTCTGGTAGTTCGCGAACCCCACGAGCGAGGCCGCCTTGGTCTTGTTCCCGTGCGCTTCGTCGAGGGCGCGCGGCAGGTAGTGTCGCACGACCTCGGTGAGCGCATCCTTTAGCTGAAAGCCGTTTCCGAGGGGCCGGTGCAGGACGTCCCCGTCCTTCGCCGGAGGCCGCACGAGGAGCGCCTCGGTCATGGACGCTTCGTCGATGGTGGGGCCCTTGGACCACACGAACGCACGGAGCAGCGTGTGCTGAAGCTCTCGGACGTTGCCCGGCCAGTGGTGTCGGAGGAGAACCTTCTTTGCGGAGGCAGAAAGCTTCTTCTGGTTCCCGGAAGGTCGCTCCGCGTTCAGCTTGTCGAGTTGCCGGTCGACGAGGAGGAGAAGGTCTCCCTCTCGTTCTCTCAGGGGAGGGCTCCGAAGGAGGAGGACGGCGAGGCGGAAATACAGGTCCTCCCGGAACCGGCCGGCCGCCACCTCGACCAGGAGGTCGCGGTTCGTGGCGGCCACCACGCGGACGTCGACCGGCGTCTCGGCCTTCGCACCGAGGCGCTGAACCTTCTTCTCCTGCAGGGCCCGGAGGAGCTTCACCTGCGCATCGAGGGGGAGCTCGCCCACCTCATCGAGGAACAGCGTGCCGCCTCCGGCGCTTTCGAACGCGCCCTCTTTGTCTGCCGTGGCGCCGGTGAAGGAGCCTCTCGTGTGACCGAAGAAGACCGACTCGACCAAGTCCTTCGGGATGGCCCCGCAGTTCACGGCGACAAAGCGCCCCTTCCGTCCGCTCGCCTCGTGGAGCGCCGCGGCAAGCAGCTCCTTTCCCGTCCCTGACTCGCCCTCAATCAGGATCGGGGCGTTGTAGGGAGCCGCCTGGCGCGCTCGCTCCAGCAGCCGCTTCATGGAGGCGCTGCGGTGCAGAATGTCGTCGAAGCTGGGGTCCTCGGGGCGCGCACCCTCGCCGAGGCGCTCGAGCTCGGCGTCGCCCCGGCGGACGAGCGCCGGGACGAACTCCGCCGCGATCTCGAAGGGCAGGGTCGCCGTCTCCACGCCGGCCTCGCGTGACGACTGAATCAGCTCGGCGTCGTACCGAGGCGCGAGGAGGATCCACACCGTGGCCATCGCGGGCGTGCCCGGGCTGAGATGGAACGTGAGCTTCGCCTTGGGGCCCACCTTGGCCCGCAGCCACTCGAGAGCGCCGAACACGACCCGGTGGATGTCCGCGTAGTCCGTCGGCGATCGGAGCTTCTCCGAGCGAATGGTGATGCTCGCCTTCGTCTTCGTGCGGAGCCACGCCTCGAACAGCGCGACCTCGGCCTTGTCGTAGTTGGTGAGGAGGACCACCTGGTCGAACACCCGCGCGGCGAGGGCCTGCGCGACGGGGCCGACGCCGACGGGGCCATCGCCCTTGGCGGCCTTCAAATCGGTGGCTCCAAACCAGGTGACCAGGACGCGCGACATTGCGGGGCGAGCATAACGAGTCTTCTCTTCCTAGAAGAGGCCTTACGCTCCTGGGGCGACGATTGGTGGAATCCCCAGCGTTCTCCACGTCGGCGGGCTGGGGCGTTGGATGGAACGGAACGTGAAGTACGCCCCTCCATGACCACCACGAACACGACCCTCGCCGTCGACGTCCTCCTCAACACGGACGCCCTCCAAGCCACTGTGACCGATCGCCGCGCGGACGTGGTCGGAACCCTCGTGCCGCTGAACGAAGCCCAGCGGAAGGGCTTCGTCGCCGACGCCTGGACCATCGGCTTTCGGGCCATCATGAACGCGCATCGGAACGCCGAAGAGGCGCGCCTCGCGGACATGGGGAAGTCGATCCTCGAAGACGTCGATCGCGAGCTCGACGGGTACGTGCTGCGCCAGCAAGAGATGATCGTGCAGATGCTGAAGCGCTACTTCGATCCGAAGGATGGCCAGCTCGCCCTTCGCATCGAGGGGTTCGTGAAGGACGGCGGCGAGCTCGCCTCCGCGATGGAGAAGTACCTCGCCCCCGAGCACGGCGCGCTGGCGCGGACGCTGGCTCGCGAGCTCGGCGCGAACAGCCCCCTGCTGAAGAAGCTGAGCCCTACCGACAGCGAGGGCATCGTCCACGTGCTGGAGACACGCATGCGCCTGGCGCTCGAGCAGAACCAAGCGGCGGTGACGAAGGCGCTGGATCCGCTCGCTCAAGACGGGGCGGTCGCCCGCTTCCTGGCGACCCTCCGGAAGGACATGGAGAAGGCCGACAACGACCGCGCGAAGCAGCTCACGCTCGTGACGAAGGCGCTCGATGCCAATGACGAGGCTTCGCTCCTCAACCGCCTCGTGCGTGAGACGGAGACCGCGCGCCACACCTTCGTCCGCGCGATGAACCCCGAAGAAGCCGGGTCCCCGCTCGCCGTGCTTCGCACCTTCCTCACCACGCTGCTGGAGAAGCAGGCCAGCTCGCAGGCCGAGGCGATGGCGGTGATCGAAGAGCGGCAGGTGAAGCTCGATCAGTACATCCGAGACTCGGTCACCCGGCTCGAGGAGCGGCGGCGCTGCGACGCTCGGTCGACTCGCGGCGGCACCACCTTCGAGCAGGCTGCCCTTCGGTTCATCCAGCGCACAGTGCAGGGCGCGCCCGTCGTCGTCGACAGCACCGGAGACACGGTCGGGGCGCGTCCCTCCTGCAAGGTCGGAGACCAGGTGCTCCGCTTCAGCGGCGAGAGTGTCTACGCTGGCGCCGCGATGGTCGTCGAGGTCAAGCACGACGCCTCGTACTCGGTGTCCAGGGCGCTCGCGGAGCTCGAGGTTGCGCGGAGCAACCGCGGGGCGCAGGTCGGCCTCTTCGTGATGGCGCGGAGCCACGCGCCGTCGGGTTTCCCAGAGATGGCGAGGTACGGGAGCGACATCCTCGTGATCTGGGATGAGGAGGACGAGGGGAGCGACCCTTACCTCCACGCGGGCGTGCTCTTGGGTCTCGCGCTCGCCAGCCGGCAGCGGCGCCCCGTCGACGCGGGCGACGTGAAGGCGCTGGCCGACGTCGAGCACCGCATCCACCAGGAGCTTGCCCGGCATGAGAAGATGCGGAAGCTGGCGGAGCGCATTCGCAAGGACGCCGAGGAGATGGGCGAGGAGCTGCGGAAGGGTGGCGACAAGTTGAGCCTCCTCCTGCGCAACGCGAAGGAGACGCTCAAGGGGCTGAACGTGGAGCTCACGGATGCCGATACCGAGCGCGCGCAGCCGATCGTCGTCGGGACGCTGGAGGAGGTGCGAGGCGAAATCGCGGGGAACGACCGCGCGGCCGAGTGAACGCCGGGGCGACGAGCGTGGCGCCCGCGCCCCCACGACGCGAGGTCGGGCAAGGCACGGCGACCTAGACCGCCGAGCCGACCCCGTTCCCCGAGAGGCGTTGAAGTGGCGCCGGCGCGAGCGCTATGCGCGTGATCATCGGGGCGGTCTCGCGGCCCGCTTGGCGGCGGCGCGCTCCCTCGCGCGGGCGCGGTCGCGACGGGCCGCCGCGCCGGCGTCGTACCCCCCGCCGGGCCTCCCGTACCTTACGGCGCCCGTCCGGTACGCCGCCGAGGGCCTCCTGTACCCGGCCAACGCCGGTCCTGTACGCGTCCCGTCGTCACCTGATCGCCGATCCGGCAGGCGCCGGTAGGTACAGAACGCCCTCGCGGGCGTCTTGGAGCCCCCGTCGGCGGCGCCAGAGGTGGTCGCGGCGGTACAGACCGCGTCCGGAGGCGCGGGCTTGCTCGCCACGATGAGCGCGGCGGCCATTCCAAGGACCCCGGAGCGGAGGCGGGCTCATGACGGTGTCCGCGGGTACGACCGGCCAAGCGCTGCCTGCGCGACGCCCAATGCGAGCCCGCCCCGGCGGGCTTCGAGTGGGTTGGTCGATGGCTCTTCCCTGCCCCGGCCTTCAGGCCGGGCTTCCGGGATCAAGCACCGGAAGTCACCCACCCGCGGCGTCGAGGCATCGCCGGGAGCATAGACTTGGAGAGCGCATCGCCGGATCGTACACACGGCGCGACCGAGTCAGGTGGGCCGGGGCGCTGGCGCTGCACGATCCGAGCGATGCTGCTAGGTTACGCGTGTCCACTTCGCCCCCGCCCTCGAGACCCGACCATGACGCTCCGCTCCCGCACCTCCCGCTCCGCCCTGCGCGCGGCCGGCCTCGGCCTGCTCCTCACGGTCCCGCTCGCGCTCTCCGCCGGCGCGTGCGTGGGCGACGACCCGACGAGCGCGCCGCCGGACGACGCCGCGACCTCGACGGCGCCCACCGCCACCGACGCGGCCGCGCCGCCGGTCGACGCCGCGACGCCACCC
>CAZHGG010000135.1:0-9999 GCA_964531755.1 uncultured Polyangiaceae bacterium | reverse complement strand
AGCCGCGAGCACGCCCGTCCACGCGACCGCAACCGATCCACTCGTTTCGGAGCGGCCCTTAGGGGCCGGAGCGGGCGAGCCGATGGATCCGGATCTTCCAGTCACGTGCGCGACTTGACAAGTTATGGCCGGATTCTAGAGTCCAGCCATGGCCCACCCCCATCTCGCGAGCACGCTGGCGCGATTCACCTCGCGCATGCACCAGACGAAGAACCGCCTGCTCTCCATCCCCGCCGAGGTGCAGCGCGAGCTCGGGCTCGAGCGACGCGAAGAGAACGACCTGATCCTCGTGTCCATCCGGCGTGGGGGCGCGGGACGCTGGAACCATCACTACTTCAAGTTGACGTTCGACAACGAGTTCGCGATCCCGTCGGACGTGACGGCGATCGCGCCGGGCGACGACGTCGAGGTGAAGATCCACGAGATCTACGCAGGGACGCCGCGCGCTCGTAGCGCCGGCCCGAAGGGCGCCGAGCTGCTGCTCTCGCTCGTGGAAGCGCTGCCGGGCGACGGCTGGCGGGAGAGCGGCTCCACGGATCTGGACGACGTCCTCGCGAGCGAGCTCGACGATGACCGTCTTCGTTGATACGGCACACTTCGTCGCTTTGCTCGACCGGCGCGACCGACTGCACGACCGCGCCGTCGAGCTCACGCGAGAGCTCGCTCGGCAAGCGCGGCCCCTCGTCACGAGCGACGGCGTCCTGGTCGAGCTCGGCAACTACTTCGCGCGAGGCCCGCTCCGTGCTGCCAGCATCGATTGGATCTACGCACTACGCGGCGCGGAGGGTTGGGAGATCGAGGCATGGTCGAGCGCGACCGTGGCGCGGGCCGAAGCGCTGTACCGGGCCCATCCCGACAAGACCTGGAGCCTGACCGACTGCGCCAGCATGGAGCTCATGCGCGATCGTCGGATCCGCGACGTCGCCACGACGGATCGCGGGTTCGCGCAGGCCGGTTTTCGGACCCTTCTGTGACGCGATGAAGCGGCTCCTCGCGCAGCGCTCGGTCCAGGTGGTGCTCGGCATCGCGACGGTGGCGACACTCCTCTGTTGGATCTCGCCGCTCTCCGCCGTGCACGGCGTCGAGAGCGCGCTCGTGCTCGGGCTCGTCTTGCCGCCGTGCATCGCCGGGATGAGCGCACGCTGGATGATCCAGCGTGGCGAGCGGACGATCGGCCTGTCGGCGCGGCACGCGATCGAGGCGACGACGCTGGTGCTGGCGGTGCCGCTCGTCGGGCTCTCGCTCGGCGCGATCCGCGCGCGATGGTGCGCCCCGCTCGAGGGTCTGGCGTTCTTCGGCCTCGGGCCCGTGATGGGAAGCTACCTCGCGGCGATCGCCGGCGCGCTCGTCGGCACCGTGAGCGGCCGACCCCGCGTGGTCACCGCGGCCGCGATCTTCGTGCCGGTCGGCGTCGCGCTCCTCGGGCTCGCTCGCTTCTACACGACGCCCGCGATCTTCGCGTACTCGCACTTCGTCGGGTACTTCCCCGGCTCGCTCTACGATCCCGACATCGAGATCACCTCGACGTACGTCTCGTTCCGCGCGCTCACGGCGGCGTGGCTGGCCGCGGGCGCGACGGTGCTGATCGCGCTGCAGGACTTCCGCGCCCCGAGCGCGAAGGCGCTCCGCGCGCATCCGGCGACGCTGCCGATCGTCGTCGGGCTCGCGCTCGCGGGCGCGATCGGCGAGGTGTACGGGCCCGAGCTCGGGCACCGCAGCACGGCGGCGTCGATCCGCGAGGCGCTCGGGACCACGCTCGAGGGAGCGCGCTGCGACGTGGTCGTCCCGCGCGAGCTGCCGCGCCAGCAAGCCGAGGTGCTCCGCGACGAGTGCGACTTCCGCGTCACGCGCGCCGAGGAGGTGCTCGGCGTCACGCATCCCGGCCGCATCACCGCGTTCTTCTTCCGCAGCGCGAGCGAGAAGCGCGAGCTGATGGGCGCCTCGGGCACCTACATCGCCAAGCCCTGGCGCGACGAGGTGTACCTGCAGCTCGGGCTCGATCCGCACCCGGTGCTCTTCCACGAGATCGTGCACGTGGTGGCGGCGGCGACCGGCACCGGGCCCTTCCGCGTCTCGGGCGGGCTCGGAGGCCTCTTCCCTTCGCCCGGGATCATCGAGGGCGTGGCCGTCGCCGTCGCGTGGGACAGCCGCGAGGGCCTCACGCCGCACCAGTGGGCGGCGGCGATGAGCGCCATCGATCGCGCGCCGCCGCTCGAGGACGCATCGGGCCTCGGCTTCCTGCTCCAGCCCGCCGGGCGCGCCTACACCGCGAACGGGTCGTTCCTGCGATGGGTGCTCGACACGCGCGGCAGCCATGCGCTGCGCGTGCTCTATCGGACGGGAAGCTACGAAGAAGCGCTCGGCGAGCCGCTCGCCTCGGCCGAGGCGGACTGGCGGGCGTTCCTGCGCACGGTGCCGCTGCCGCCGCAGGCCGTTCCGCTCGCGCGCCTGCGCTTCGCACGCTCGGCCATCTTCACCCAGGTCTGTCCGCACACCATCGCCGCGCTCGAGGGCTCGCTCGAGAGCGACGAAGAGTCGGGCGACGACACCGGCGCGCTCACGGCCTGCGACGGAATCCTCGCGATCGATCCCGGCTACCTGAACATCGTCCCGCATCGCGTCGGCGCGCTCGCGCGCACGGGCCGGCTCGACGAGGCACGCCAGGCCCTGCACGGGCTCGAGGCCGACGACGAGGTGCCGGCGGCGCTGCTCACGAGCGCGCGCACCGCGCTGGCCGACGCGCTGCTCGCGCGCGGCGAGCTCGCCGAGGCGCGCACGCTCTACGAGGCCGGCGTGGGCCAGCCGCTCTCGGACGATCAGGCGCGGCAGCTCGAGGTGAAGCTCCTGGCGATCCAGCGCGGACCGAGCGTGGTGGAGCCGCTCCGCGAGGTGCTGGTGCCGAGCGGGCGCCAGACGCACGACGGCGCCACCACCGTGGAGGCGCTCACGCGCCTGGGAGAGCTCGGCGGCGACGGCCTCGCCGACTACCTCGTCGCGCGGCAGATGCTCTTCCGCCAGCGCTACGACCTCGCGGGGCCACGCCTGACGCGCGCGATCGCCGCTGGCCTTCCCGGCGAGCGCATCCAGCGCGAGGCGCGCCGGCTCGACGGCGTCATCCGCACGCGCACCGGCGACTACGACGGCGCCGAGCGCGTGTTCCGCGCCATCCTCGCCAGCGGCGACGAGGGCGCGCGCGTGGAGGCCGACGACTGGCTCGCCCGGATCCGCTACCTGCGATCGCGCTGAGCGACCAGCGCAGGTCTCGCGAGGTGGGCCTTCACTGGATGACGACTCCGCAGGGGAACGTCGCCTCGAGCGGCGTGACGCCCGCGAGCAGCATGTCGCAGGCGGTGCCGTCGAGCGCGATGTGCGTCGCGTCGATCGCGTGCCAGCCGTTGGGATCGCCACAGACGAGCTCGGTCCCGTTCAGGCGGACGTGGCCGCTGCAGGCCTGGGCGGGATCGATGGTGCCCATGAGCTGCAGGTTGCAGCTGACGACACCGCCGACGATGGTGGAGAGCGCCGTGCCGAGCTGGGTCGTGTCGTTGGCGAGGTACACGGTCGCGGCCGCTCCGCCGTTACCGGCGTTGGCGACGGCCTGCAGGCGCGACTGATCGGCGTCGTCGCTGATGCTGATCACGTACGTGCGGATGCCCATGCCGAAGGCATGCGTGACGGCGTCCACCGAGAGCTGCTGGCCCTCGGTCATCGCGTTGCGGTCGGCACACGTGTTCGGATCGCCGTCGGTCGCGAGGATGAAGATCGTCGGCTGCGACGGGTCGTCGATCACCGCGGGAAGGCGCGTGAGCAGCTCCTCGATCGACTCACCGGTCGGCGTGAAGCTGCCGGGCGTCAGGCCCATGTAGGTCGTGTTCAGGTTGGCGTAGTTGTTCAGCGCGCAGTCGACCGTCGTGAGGTTCTGCGGGCAGTTGTTGCCGCCGTGGTACCAGGCCATGCCCCAGCGCACCGACGACTGGAGCGAGAAGATGATGCCGTCGGGGTTGGCCATCAGCAGGGCTTCGAGCGCGTCCCAGCGGCTCGTGCCCGAGCCGGTCGGGAAGTCGTTGGTGTCCATCGAGCCCGACTGGTCGATGATGACGATCACGTTCGGCGTCGCGCGCTGCGTGCCGAGCGACACCGACGCGCACGTGCGGTCGGCATTCGCGTCGGTGAGGGTGACGGCGCCGTCGCGACCGCCGCCGTCCATCGTGCCGCCGAAGCAGGTGCCGTCCGTCGAGCAACGCGCGCCGTTGGGGCAGGGATGATCGGCGCTGCACTCCGCGGTGCAACGACCCGAGGTGCAGTGCGTCCCCGGCTGACAGGCGATCGTCGCCGAGCACATCATCCCGCAGCCCGCGGGCGGCGAGGGCAACGAGCAGATGTCGTTGCCGGGATTCGGCGAGGCACACTCGCAGCCTGCGAGCGGCGCTCCGAAGCCAACGAGAAGCAGCGCGCACAACCCCAGCCGGTGCGTGTTCGTCATCCAGCCATCGTAACCGATCGCCGACGACTTCCGCCGAATCCGGCCGGACCCCGGAGATTGTGCAAGGAATTGGGCAGTTCGCGGGCGCTCAGGACGCTTCGTCGCCGCTCGTCGCGGGCGTCGTCTCGGCGGGCGTCGCGCTGGCCTCGCACCGGTACGCGCGCCCTCGTCCGCTCCAGTGGGCGCGCCCTTCGCCATCGTCGTGGCGCTGTCGCGACTCCACCAGCACGTGCGTCGCGCCCATCTGCGCGGCGCGATTTCGCATCAAAATCACGAGCTCCGCTTCGGTGCCCGGCCGCCCGGCGTCGGGCGGAATGCCGATCGACGTGTCGCCGAGCATCGTGCAGCGGTCGGGCAAGCCGGTGCTCGGCACCTCCGAGACGGCGGTGCCTCCCGACGTGAGAGCGATCGCCGTCGAGCAGGCGGTGAGCAGGAGCGCAGCCGAGATCCCCGGAAGACGTGCCGATCGCATCGGCCGGGACCATACCAGAGCCTCTGCGATTTTCCTCGATCGCGATCGAGCGCTATTCTCGAAGCATGCGTGCTTGCTTCGGCTCGATGGCTCTGGTCGTCCTCGCTCTGACCGCACCCGCGTGCAGCGCGCTCGTGCAGCCCGACTCGACGCGCCTCGGCGGCGGGATCGACGCCGGGTCGGGCGGGCGCGACGGCGGTGGAACGACGCTCCCCGACACCGGGACGCCGATGCCGGACACCGGCGGCATGACCGGCTGCGCCGAGGTCTGCACCGACGGTCGCGTCTGCGACGGGACGCAGTGCGTGTGCCCGATCGACGCGTGCTGCCCCTCGTGCGGACCGGGCTCGATCTGCCAGGAGGGGCTCTGCGAGCCCTGCGGCGAGGCGAGCCAGGTGTGCTGCGACGGCGGCAGCTGCGCGGCGGGCGCGGGCTGCATCGGCGGCACGTGCGTCGCCTGTGGCGCGCAGGGCGCCGGCTGCTGCGACGGCGGCTTCTGCAGCACGGGCACCCTGTGCGTCGCGAGCACCTGCCAGCCCTGCGGCAACGACGGCGACATCTGCTGCGCCGGATCCGGCTGCTTCGGCGACGCCTCGTGTCTGAACGGCACCTGCCGGGCGCCGAGCTGCGGCGACCAGGACGAGAGCTGCTGCCGAGGCGGGACGTGCCGCGCCAACGACCTCGTCTGCACCGGCATCATCGACCGCACCTGCCAGCCTTGCGGCGACCAGGGCGACCCGTGCTGCGTGGGCGGTCAGTGCAACGGCGGCAACCTCGCTTGCTCGCCCACCGGCACCTGCAACATCTGCGGCAACCTCGGCCAGCGCTGCTGTCCGGGCCAGCAGTGCCGCGAGGGGCGCACGTGCACGGCCGGCTTCTGCACGTGATGCGGCGGCGGGCCCGCTCTCGCGCGGACCGTCGGGCGCGGGCGTGAACCGCGTGGCCCGCTCGCACGTCGGATCGGGCATGCGCCTCACGCTCGTCCTCGCGCTCGCGCTGCTCGCGAGCTGTAGCCCTCCGCGTACGGGAATCGGCACGTCGCACACGGGGGGAACGACGGGCGGGACCGGCCCCTCCCAGACGCCTCCGCTCGCGACCGAGGTCGACGCGGGGACCAGCGCGGGGACGAGCGCCGCGCTGCCGCGGCTCGAGCTCGCGCACACGATCCCCGACGAGGAGACGTGGCAGCGCCTCGCCGCCCACCCGACGTCGTCGGCGACCGCGCGCACGGAGGTCGTGAAGTTCCTCGTGGACCTCACCGACGAGCGGCGCGTGTGGTTCATCGACACCGAGCGCTGGAGCATCCACTACTTCTTCGCGCGCGACCGCCTCGCGCGGCCCGGTCACCCGATCGAGGACCACGGCGCGTTCAACGAGGTCGAGTACCGCACCGAGGGGCGGCGCTTCGAGATGGGCTCGGTCGTCCACTACCTCGACGCCGACCTCTGGGCGCTCGAGCTCGTCAGCGGCGACACCCTGAGTGGCGAGCGCATCCTGCGCCTGCACGAGCAGATCGCGGGCGCGATCTACGCCGGCGACCGGCTGCGCTTCCGGGCGCTCTCGCCGGTGCACGAGGCGAGCATCGCGAGCGTGGCCGGCCGCCTGCCGACCGTCACCACCGACGAGGTCTTCGCCGGTCTACGCTACGAGCCGCTGACGGTGGGGACCACCGTCGGCACGCTGCGCGTGGTGCGGGGCCCGCTCGACCTCGCGAGCGTGCGGCCCGACCAGATCGTCGTGCTCGAGCAGCTCCCCGACGAGATCCCCGTCGTCGCCGGCGTGATCAGCGCGCAGCTGCAGGCGCCGCTCGGTCACATCGCCGTCCTCTGCGCGACGCGGCGCACCCCGAACATGGGCTACCGCGACGCGCTCACCGACGAGCACATCACGGGCCTCGACGGCCAGCTCGTGGCGCTCACGGTGACGCCGCAGGAGTGGTCGATCCGGAGCGCGACCCGCGACGAGGCGGAGGCCGCGTGGGCATCGCGACGCCCGCGCGCTCCGCTGGTGCCGCGGATCGAACGCCGCGAGCGCCGCCTGCGCGCGCGCCGCGAGCTCCGCCTCGGCGATGCGAGCACGGTGGGAGCCAAGGCGGCGCAGCTCGGCGAGGCCGCGAGCCTCGACGGCATCGCGACGCCCGGCGGCTTCGCGATCCCCTTCGCCCACTACCTCGATCACCTCGATCACGGCGGCGTCACGGCCACGATCGCCCCGATGCTGGCCGATCGCTCCTTCGCCGAGGACGGCGCGACGCGCGATCGCATGCTCGCCGAGCTGCGCGCGCGCATCGAGGCCGCGCCCGTCGATCCGGCGCTCGTCACCGAGATCCGCACGCGCATCACCCGGACCGCGCGCGACGCGCGCTGGATCTTCCGCAGCTCGACCAACGCCGAGGATCTTCCCGGCTTCACCGGCGCCGGCCTCTATCGCTCGATCGTGGTCCCCGCGCACGCGAGCGATGCGCAGCTCGCGACGGCGATCGCCCAGGTGTGGGCGAGCGTCTGGCTGCTCGGTGCGTTCGAGGAGCGCGATTGGTATCGCGTGCAGCACGAGCAAGTCGCGATGGGCATCCTCGCCGAGCCCTTCGTGGACGGGGCCGCGGTCAACGGCGTCGTGATCACCGCCAACCCGTTCTTCGAGGGCCGGCCCGGCTACTTCGTGAACGCGCAGGTGCTCGGCGGCAGCGTCACCGGTGCCGGAGGCGACGAGGTGCCCGAGCAGCACCTGATCTACACGTACATGGAGGGCACGACCGAGTACGAGCTGCTCGCGCGGAGCTCGCGCTCGCCCGAGGCGCTCTTGCTCTCCGAGCTCGACCTGCTCCATCTGCGCAACACGCTCGACGCGCTGCACGCCCACTTCGTGAGCGTCGAAGAGCCCGACGCGCGGCACCACTGGCCAGGGAGCGATGCCAACGCGTGCGACGTCGAGTTCCTGGTCGCGGGCGCCGACCGTCGGGTCGTCATCCTCCAGGTGCGGCCCTTCACCGTGCACTACGGCGCCGGACAGGAGTGGTACTGAGCACGCCTCGTCCTCGGTCGCTCGTGACGCGGATCGTGTGTGTCGTGATGAAAACTGGCCGCCGCGACGGGTGCCAGCGAGCATGCGCGCATGAAGCGCGCGCTCTCAGGCTTCCTCGTGCTGCTCGGCTGTGGAGGAGAAGGCGCGACGACGCCCCCGGCGCCTGCCTCCGTGACCGTCGTCGAGCCGCCCTCGTCCCCCGCGCCCGTGGACGCGGGGGAGACCGACGCGGGCGACGACGCGCCCGCCGCGGTGGGGGATGCGTTCTTCGGAGAGCCCGACGCGCCGCGCCTCGTGATCCTCGGCAGCGGCGAGCCCACGCGGATCGAGCGCGGCAGCGGCGGGCGAAGCCTCGCCTTCCGGCTCACGTTCGAGGACGGCTCGCGCGGCTACTTCAAGCCCGAGCAGACCTTCTCGGGCGCCCACTTCTCCGCCGAGGTCGCGGCCTACCACCTCGATCGCCTCCTGGGCCTGGGGCGCGTGCCGCCCACGGTCGGCCGGCGCCTTCCCTGGGCGCCGCTGCGCGCTGCCGCGGGTGGCGATGCGCGCGTGGCCGAGGCCGTGGTCCACGAGGACGCCGTCTGCGGATCGATCTCGTACTGGGTGCCCGAGCGCCTGGTGCCGATCCGTCTCGGCCTCGGCTGGGAGGCCTGGGTCCGCTTCGCTCCGGCCGCGCCCATCTCGCCGTTCCAGCGAGCGCGCCTGTATGCGGCGCAGGCGAGCGGCGCGGCGGAGCTGCCCGAGCCGGCCGAGACGCTTCGGGCCGCCACGACGCCCGACACGGAGGAGCGCGCGGCCGAGCTCTCGGACATGGTGCTCTTCGACTACCTCACCGAGAACATCGACCGCTGGGGAGGGGACTACACCAACGTGCGCACGCGCGGCCCTGGCGGCGCGCTCGTCTTCCTCGACAACGCCGCCGGCTTCATCGACGCGCCGCAGCCGAGCCCCGGCTTCATGGACAGCCGGCTCCACGCCGTGCAGCGCTTCCGCCGCAGCACCATCGAGGCGATCCGCGCGCTCTCCGTCGCCGAGCTCCGCGCGCGCGTCGAGGCCGACCCCTGCGCCGTCCTCTCGGAGCGTCTGTACGCGCAGCTCGAGACCCGTCGCGGCACGCTGCTCGCGCACGTCGATCGCATGATCGCCGAGCACGGCGAGGGCGCCCTGCCCTGGTGAAGGCCGCGCGCGGATTCAGACGATGCCTTCGTCGATCCGACGCATGCCCTCGAGCAAGAGGCTCTCGGTGCTCGCCGAGAGCGTCCGCTCGGTGGTCTTCACGTTCGGATCGAAGGCGAAGTCGCCCTCGTTCATGCGCAGCATCGAGTAGAAGGCCGCCTCGCCCTTCTGCGTGCCGTACAGCGCGTGCACGATGTTGCCGGCGTCGAAGTGCATCTCGCCCCACACGATGCCGGACGTGACGCGGAGCTGGCCCGTCTTGCGGCTCTGGCCGAGGACCTGGATGACCTCGGGCAGGCCCATGTCTCGCAGCGCGCCCGAGAGGCCGCCCGCCGCGCGCTTCTTCTGGGTCGCGGCCAGCTCGACGATCTGGGCGGCCTTGGCGATCACCACGTCGGGCGCGGTGGGCTTCTGCAGGTAGTCCGAGGCGCCCGCCGAGAAGCCCTTGTTCACCGACTCGCGATCGGCCCGCTTGGTGAGGAAGACGAGCGCGGCGTTGGCGCTCTTGGCGCTGGCCTTCACGAGCGGGGCGAGCGAGAAGCCCTCCCCTTCGCTGCCGAGATCCACCTCGCTGATCACCAGGTCGAAGCGCTCGCGCCCGAGCGCCTTCTCGGCCGCGGCACGATCGCCGGCGACGAGCACGTCCCAGCTCTGGTCGATGAAGCGCATCTCGAGGATCGTCGCCTCGGCGCGGTCCGGCTCGACGATCAGCACGCGGTGGCGGATCGAGCCGGGCACCGTCCCCTCGCTCGCGCCCGCCAGGCGCAGCACGTCGAGCAGTGAAGGATCGAAGAGCGAGCCCGAGAGCTGCCGCACGACGTCGAGCGCCTCTTGGCGCGTGAGCGTG
>CAZHGG010000134.1:0-10012 GCA_964531755.1 uncultured Polyangiaceae bacterium | reverse complement strand
CCGGGTTGCGGGGGTCGTCCTCGGGGATGTTCGCCTCGACCTTGCCGACGATGTCGGCGCCCACGTCCGCGGCCTTCGTGTAGATGCCGCCGCCGATGCGGGCGAAGAGCGCGATGCTGCTGGCGCCCACGGCGAACGAGTGGATGACGGTGCCGAAGCGGTGCGACTCCGCGCCGCGGAACATGAAGTAGATGACGCCCATGCCGATGAGGCCGAGCCCGGCCACGCAGAGCCCCATGACGGCGCCGCCGTCGAGCGCCGTGAGGAGCGCCTCGGCCTTGCCCTTGCCACGCGCGGCCTCGGCCGTGCGCACGTTGGCGTACGTGGCGGCCTTCATGCCGAAGAAGCCGGCCAGGAGCGACAGGAACGCCCCGGCGAGGAAGGAGACGCCCGCCTCCACCCCGAGGCTGCCGGCCAGCGCCGCGAACACGATCGCCGCGTACACCGCGAGCACCTTGTACTCGCGCGTGAGGAACGCCATCGAGCCCTCGCGGATGAACCGCGCGATGCGGGCCATCTGCTCGTTGCCTTCCGGCATGGACTTGACGCGGAAGTAGAAGCCGAGGGCCACGATGAGCGCGACAGCGCCCGTTCCAATGGCCGAATGGGGCAGAAATTCCACGGACTAGGTTTCCTTCTGAGGGGAGACAGGGGCGGGACGCGGCGGCATGCCTTCGTCGCCTCGGCCCTCGCACCGTGGGCGGGTGTGGGGGGCCAGTGGGACGCCAGAAACGGGATTTTCGTTGCCCGGTCAAGAACAAGACGCGGCGCAGGCCAATTCAGTTCGTCACGCAGAGCTGCGTTACGCTAGCTCCGCGGGCGGCGCCGCGCGATCAGTTGCAGACCGGGTCGCGCCCGGCGCGCAGGGCGCTCAGGTAGCAGGCGCGCTGGGCGCAGAAGTTCATGGGCAGCTCGCCCTTCAGCTTCGCGTACGCGCCGAGCTTGGCGAGGTCGGCCTTGGGCGCCGAGCAGACCGTGTTCTTCAGGACGTGCTCCGCGAACACGTAGTAGTCGCCCGCGACGCCGCCCTCCCACTTCATGTTCGCGGGCAGGTCCTTGCCGTCGGGGAGCTCGGAGGCGACCCACGAGCCGAACATGACGACCTTGTCGGCGCCGAGGACCTTGCCCGGGCGCACCACGCCGGTGTCGGTCGGGTAGTCCACGTCGACCGCCTTGCCCTCGTACATGTCGTAGTCGGCGATGACCTTCACCGGGCGGTGCGGCGGCGTGTAGATCTTGTTCGCGACGTACACCGTCCGCATGTTCACCCCGATCGCGTGGGCGACCTCCACCACGTGCTCGCCCATCATGCGGTTGCAGCCGCCCGAGACGGCCCCGCGCTTGAGGACCCACACGTTGAGATCGGCCGTGCGCACCGCCGAGGTGGAGGTGATGGGCCCGTGCATCGCGATGCCGCCGTTGTAGGCGATGAAGGGGAACCCGCCCCAGGGCACGAAGTGGTTGCCCTCGCTCGCCGTCCACGTGATGCCGTCGGGGCGGTAGGGCTTCGCCAGCTCGAACGCGTAGGTGCCCGGGCGAGAGTTGCTCTTGCCGGCGCGCGCGGTGGCGATGGGGTACACGAGGTCGATGCGGGTGCGGCCGCCCTCGGCCTTGGTCTTCGCGTGCGGCAGCGCCGGCACCGTGGCCCCCTGCGGCAACAGCCCGGTGAGGCGCGCGGTGTTGCCCTTGAGCGACACAGTGATCTCCGTCTGCTCGAGCGTGGGCACCGCGCCGTTGTAGAACCAGTGCTCGTCGGCCTTGGCGACCAGCTCGTCCTCCGAGTCGGCCAAGACCGCGGGCTCCTCGCTGGTCTCGGCGGCGCAGCCGACGGCGAGCGACGCGAGCAGGCAGGTGAGCAGGGCGGCGGGCGCGAAGAGCGAGACCTTGTTCATGGCGCCCCCTTTAGCACGCGGCGTGCCTACGACCTTCGTTTACGTTGTCCTACATCTGCGCCCGTTTTCGCACTTCGAGCGCCGAGGCCCGGATCCTCCCGGATCCACTCATGGACAAGCGCAGGCCCTCCGCCGGCGCGCCGGGCCTCAGAACTCGGCCGGATCGGTGTAGGTGCCGAACGCGTCGCGCAGCACGTCGCACACCTCCTGCTGGGTGGCGTAGAGCTTCGCGGCAGCGATGATGGGGGGCATGAGGTTCGCGCCCGCGCGCGCCGCCTCGCCGACGGCCGCGAGGGCCGCCGCGACCGCCGCCGCGTCCCGGGACGCCTTCACGGCGGCGAGGTTCCGCACCTGGAGCTTCTGCACCTCCTCGTCGATGCGAAGGAGAGGGATGCCTGCGCTCGCGGCCTCGTCGGCCACGTACTTGTTCACGCCGACCATGACGCGCTCGCCGGTCTCGAGCTGGCGCTGGAAGTGGTACGCGCTCGCCGCGATCTCGCGCTGCGGGTAGCCCTTCTCGATGGCGCACACCATGCCGCCCATCTCGTCGATGCGCTTGATGGTGGCCATCGCCTCCGCCTCGAGCTTGGTCGTGAGCTCCTCGACGAACCACGCGCCACCGAGCGGGTCGATGGTGTTCGCCACGCCGCTCTCCTCGGCCACGATCTGCTGGGTGCGGAGGGCGATCATCACCGAGTCCTCCGTCGGCAGGGCGTAGGTCTCGTCGAGGCTGTTCGTGTGGAGCGACTGCGTGCCCCCGAGCACGCCGGCGAGCGCCTGGAGCGCCACGCGCACCACGTTGTTGTAGGGCTGCTGCGCGGTGAGCGACACGCCGGCGGTCTGCGCGTGCGTGCGGAGCTTCATGCTCTCGGCCTTCTTCGCGCCGAAGCGCTCCTTCATGAGCCGCGCCCACAGCCGCCGCGCGGCGCGGAACTTCGCGATCTCCTCGAAGAAGTCGTTGTGCACGTCGAAGAAGAACGAGAGGCGCGGCGCGAAGTCGTCCACGTCCATGCCGCGGGCCACGCAGCTCTCTACGTAGGCGACGCCGTCGGCGAGGGTGAACGCGAGCTCCTGGGCGGCGGTCGCGCCGGCCTCGCGGATGTGGTAGCCGCTGATGGAGACGGTGTTCCAGCGCGGCACCTCCTTCGAGCAGAACTCGATCATGTCGGTGACGATGCGCATCGCGGGGCGGGGTGGCACGAGCCACGCGTGCTGCGCGATGAACTCCTTCAGGCAGTCGTTCTGCACCGTGCCGCCGATGGCCGAGCGGGGGATGCCGCGCTTGTCGGCGAGGGCGATGTAGAAGCACAGGAGCACGATCGCCGGCCCGTTGATGGTCATGCTCGTCGTGACCTTGTCGAGCGGGATGCCGTCGAACAGCACCTCCATGTCGCGCAGGGTGTCGACGGCCACGCCGCACATGCCGACCTCGCCGAGCGAGCGCGGCGAGTCCGAGTCGTAGCCCATCAGGGTGGGGAAATCGAAGGCGGTGGACAGCCCGGTCTGCCCTTGGGCGAGCAGGAACTTGAAGCGCTCGTTGGTCTGCTCGGGGGTGCCGAACCCGGCGAACATCCGCATGGTCCAGAGGCGGCTACGGTACATCGTGGGCTGCACGCCGCGCGTGAACGGGTACTCGCCCGGCATGCCGAGATCGCGCGCGTAGTCGAGCGGCACGTCGGCCGGGGTGCGCACGTCGGCCACGTCGGCGTCGCTCCACGTCGTGAAGCGCGGCTTGCGCGGCGGCATCTTGGCCTCGCTCTTCGCGAGGACGGTCGCCCGCCACGCGAGGGTGGCTTCGCGCAACACGTCGAGATCGCCGGGGATGTCGCCGGGGACGTCGCGCGACAGGTCAGCCTGGGCGTGCACGTCGGGGAGCTTCGCGGCGTCGTCGTGCGAGCCGCGCGGGGAGGCAGTGCCGTCTTGCGCCATGGCCACACCATAGCGCCGTCGGGCGCGCGGGTCACTTCACCCGCAGCGCGCCGCTACTCCTTCGCGGGCGCGGGCTCGGCCGGCGCCTCGTCTTCCTTCTTGCCGCGGCTCTTCCACCACTCGACGACCATCGGCAGCACCGAGAGCACCACGATGCCGATGACGACGAGCTCGAAGTTCTTCTTCACCACCTCGAGCTGCCCGAAGAGCACGCCCGAGCCCATCATCAGCACGACCCAGGCGACGGCGCCCACGACGTTGTAGAGGATGAACTTCGAGTAGTTCATCGCCCCGGCGCCGGCCACGAACGGGGCGAACGTGCGCACGATGGGGACGAAGCGGCAGAGGATGATGGTCTTCGCGCCGTACTTCTCGAAGAACTTGTGGGTCTTGTCGAGGTGCTTCTTGTTGAAGATCTTCGACTTCTCGCCCTTCATGACGCGCGGGCCGATGGCCTTGCCCACGTGGTAGTTCACCGTGTCGCCCACGACCGCGGCGACGATGAGGATGAGCCCGAGCAGCACGACGTTGAGGCCCGAGTTCGGCAGGGAGGCCACCGCGCCCGAAGCGAACAGGAGCGAGTCGCCCGGCAGGAACGGGAGCACCACGAGGCCGGTCTCGCAGAACACGACCGCCGCCAGGATGGCGTACGTGGTGGTGCCGTAGGTCTGGGTGATCTCGCCGAGGAACTTGTCGAGGTGGCGGACCTTGTCGACGACTTCTTTGATGTCCATGGTGCTCGCTTGTGCTGAGTCGCTCGCCGAGCGGCGCTCGGAGAGCCTCGCACATAGGCCGCGACCGCGCGCCGCGCAAGCGCTTGCTCGCTCCACGGCCGAGGAAAGGAGAAACGAGCGGCCGCGCGGCTACTCGGGGTCGGTCGCCTTCGTGGTCGCCGCGCCGGGCGCCTGCTCGGTGCCGTCGGGGACGGCGGTCTCGCGCGTGACGAAGTCGTCGAGAGACGGCGGCGCGCGGCTGACGATGCCTGGCGAGGTGGGGTCGTCGCCGTCGCCCTCCGCGTGGAGCGGCTGCTCGAGCGAGCTCGCCGCGGTCGGCGGGAGCGCGACGCGCGCCTCCACGACGGTGGGCTCGTCGAGGTCGTCGCTCGGGGCGAGGTCGACCGGCGCGGCCTCCGCGGCGGCGGGCGTCGGGTCGACGGTGGCCTCGCCGGGGGCCTCGATCTTCACGACCACGGCGGTGACGTTGTCCTCGCCGCCGTGCTCGTTGGCCTTGGCGATGAGGGCCGTGCAGAGCGCGTCGAGGTCGGCGGCCTCCTTCACGAGGCGGAGGATCTCCTCGTCCTCCACCATGCCCGACAGGCCGTCGGAGCACAGCACGTAGACGTCGCCTGCCTTCGGGTCGTCGTGCTGGAGATCGACCACGACCTGGTCGTGCATGCCGAGCGCCCGCGTGATGACGTTCTTCGGCAGCTCGCTGCGCTGCTCCGGGGTGAGGTCCGGCATGGCGAGCAGGTAGTCGTTGATGAGCGAGTGGTCCCGCGTGAGCAGCTGGATGGCCCCCGAGCGGACGCGGTAGCACCGCGAGTCGCCGACGTGCCCGATGTACATGCGCTTCTTGCGGGGGCTGAACATCGCGCCCACCACCGTGGTGCCCATGCCGTGGCACTCGCGCGAGCGCGAGCTGCGCTCGAAGATCTGGCGGTTCGCCACGCGGATGCCGGTGAGGAGCCGGTTCTCTTCTTCCGACAGGTTGGTGTCGAAGTGGAAGGGCCAGGTGACGTCTTCGTTCGCGGTGGAGCGGAAGAAGTCGGAGATGGTGTCGGTCGCGAGCTTCGACGCGACGTCGCCCGCCTTGTGGCCGCCCATGCCGTCGGCGACGACGAAGAGGTCGTGCTCGGCGAGGACGATGAAGGAGTCCTCGTTGTGCTCACGCTGGAGCCCAACGTCGCTCAGCCCGGCTGCGATGGCGCGCATGGCGGAAAGCTCTCTCGGCTGCATCACGCGTGCCTCTCGTGCGCCTGGCGATTGCCCGCGCGAGCGCGAGACGTCGAGGCAGCGGGGCTTCGGGCGGTCATTGCCACCAGGCTTTCACCGACCCTTGGAGGTGTCAAGGTCACTTCCGCCTGCGCCCACGGCGGGCGCGCCGAGCCGCCGATCGGGGTGGCCGCCTCGCGGCTCGCCTGGAGGTCAACGAACTTCATACCTCCATGATATCTTTCTCTTTTGTGGCCACGAGCTGCTCGACGACCTTGTTGGCCTCGGCGACGATCTCCTCGACCTTCTTCTTGCCGCGCTCGACGTCGTCTTCGCTGGCCTCGCCGGCCTTGTCCATCTCGTTGAGGATGTCGACCGCCTCGTGGCGGGCCTTGCGGACGCTGACCTTGCACTCCTCGCCGTACTTCTTGGCGATCTTCACGAACTCGCGGCGGCGCTCCTCGGTGAGCGGCGGCAGCGGGACGCGGATGAGGTCGCCGTCGGTCTGGGGGTTCAGGCCGAGGTCGGTCTCGCGGATCGCCTTCTCGACCGCCTTGATGGCCGAGCGGTCCCACGGCTTGACCGTGAGCAGGCGCGGCTCGGGGACGGCGATGTTCGCCATCTGTGAGAGGGGCGTCGAGGCGCCGTAGTAGTCGACGCGGACGCCGTCCAGGAGGCTCGGGTTGGCTCGCCCCGCGCGGAGCTTGGCCAGATCGCGCCGGAGGGCCTCGTGGGCCTTGGCGCTCGCGGAGGAGAGTTCTTTGTGGACGTCGTCGATCATCGGGACCTTTGGGGCTCGAAGGGGCGCGGTGCCGCCATTTCCGGCGGCACTCTAGCCCAGCGTCGCCGATTCGGGAACCGGTAGTGAGCCCCGAAGGGGCGAACGAAGGTCGATGGCGAGCCCGAGCCGAGGGCGAGGTGTCGCCATGCACCGGTCGCGTGCGACGCTCGCGCGCGGCGCGCCGCTGCGCGTCTCGAGAGGGCGCGGGCCGCGCCGAGCGGGCGACGATTGAAGTCGGGCGGCCGACCCGTTAGGAGAGAGCCATGCGCGGCCCTGGCGATCGTGTGCTGAACCTCTGCCTCGCCGCGACCGCGGCCCTCGCGCTCGCGGCCCCCCTCGTCGGCGGCTGCGGCTCCTGCGGCAAGCCCGACGGCCCGCCTCCCGCCGAGGCGCCCGCCGCGCTCGAGGAGAAGGTGCCGGCCCCGGAGGACCTCCTCGCCGACGGCGTGGCCCTCACCCCGAACGCCACGTGGGGTCGCATCCAGCGCGGCGTCGGCGGCGCGCTCGGGCTCATGCCGCAGACCACCGGCAGCGTGATGTGCTCGCTCGCCGGGGTCGACCTCGCGATGGGCCCCGAGATCGACGGCACGTCGCCGGTGTATTTCGCGCTCGCGGGCGACGTGGAGGCGCCGTCGTGGATCGTGGTCGCCAAGCTCGTGGAGCTCCGCAAGGCGCGCGGCGTGCTGCTCGAGTCCGAGACCGCGAAATACACGGGTCGCGAGGAGGGCTCGCTCACGGTGCTCACGCCGAAGAGCGGGGCGGTGGGCGCGCCCGCGACCGTGGGCGTGGGCGTCACGCGCTCGGGCTACTTCGTGGTGGCGAAGGACGCGGCGACCCTCACGCGGCTCGCGCCGTACGCCACCCGCACCCTGCCGCGCGAGTCGCCTCCGCGGGCGGCCGTCCACGTAGACGTGCGCCCCAAGGCGCTCGCGGGCAGGCTCCGTCCCCTGCTCGAGCGCCGCTGGCAGGCCACCATGAGCGACCTGCTCGAGTCGGACGCCAAGATGCGCACGGCGCACGGCGGCCGCGCGCCCGACTTCGCCGAGCCGAAGGCCATCGTGGCGGTCGCCGACGGCCTCGTGCAGCGCCGCCTGGGCGCGATCGGCGCGATCGAGAAGCTCGGCGTCGACCTCGAGGCGAGCGACGAGGACGTGCACGTCGCGGCCGAGATCGAGGGCACCACCGGCGACGGCGGCCTCTCGCCCATGACCGTCGGCTCGACGAGCCCGCTGCTCGACGTCCCGAAAGACGCGATCGCCGCGCTGCTCACGCGGAGCGCCCCGGAGGAGCGCGCGGCCGACGCGAAGGACATCGAGGCGGCCCTCCTGACCACGCTCGGCCCGCGCCTGCCGGAGGCGGAGGCCGCCAAGCTGCGCTCCGCCATCGGCGGCTTCGCCCGGGGCCGCGGCGACGCGCTCACCCTCGTGGCGCTCGGCGGCGAGCGCAAGGCGAAGGGGCTCGTGCTGCGCACGCCGGTGAGCGGGAAGGACGCCGAGCTCGCGCGGCGCTCCGTGTCCGACGCGGCCGAGCTGCTGCGCGCGCCGGCCTTCAAGGACCCCCTCCGCCTGAAGAAGGTGGCGCGCACCACGGGCGACGCGAAGGGCGTCGGAAAGTGCGACGTGCTCGAGGTGCTCATCGAGGGCAAAGGCAAGCTGCCCGACACGAAGCTCGGCCTCGCCTGGGAGGCGGAGGGCGGCATGCTCTGCGCGGCCCTGGGCGACGATCCGCTCGAGCTCGTCGCCCGGGCCTCGCGCCCCGAGCAGAAGCTCTCGGACGAGAAGACCCTCGCGGCGTACGTGGAGGCCCTCGGCAAGGAGGCGAGCTTCGTGCTGCTCGGGCAGCCCTTCCTCGTCGACCAGAGCAAGCCGGTGCCCACCGCCCCGGCCGTGCTCGCGTGGGGCGCCCGCGGCGACGCCGGCGCGACGCGGCGGTGGGTGCGCCTCGACGTGTCCGACCGCGTGCTCCGCGAGCTCATGAAGAAGCAGCTCGGGCTCTAGCGGCTCCTGTAGGCTGGGGCGCGGATGGATCTCTCGTACCTCGCCATACCCCTCTTCCAGCGCGCGCTCCTCGCCGGCTCACTCCTCGCGGCGCTGCTCGCGGTGCTCGGCGTGCTCGTCACGGCCCGGGGTCTCGCGACGCTGGGCGACGGTCTCTCGCACGCCGCCTTCGGCGGCATCGCGCTCGGCATGTTCCTCGGGGTCTCTGCGCCGCTCGTGGTGGCCATCCCCTTCACGGCGCTGGCCGCGATCGCGATCGGCGCGCTCCGCCGCAAGGGCGGGCTCCGCTCCGACGTGGCGATGGCGATCCTCTTCGCGGTGTGCTTCGCGTTCGGCGTGATCTTGCTCAGGAAGGCGAAGCGCACCGAGGCCACGTTCGACCCCGAGCAGCTCCTCTTCGGCAACATCCTGCTCGTCGGCTCCGACGACCTCGCGATAGTGCTCGTGATCGCCGCGGTGACGGCCACGTTCTTCCTCTTCGCGTGGACGCGGGTCGCGTACGCCACGTTCGACGAGGAGCTCGCGCGCCTCTCCGGCATCGAGGTGGGCTGGCTCGAGAGCGCGCTGCTCGCGCTGCTCGCGGCGGTCGTCGTGGCGGCGATCCGCCTCGCTGGCGTGGTGCTCGTGAGCGCCTTCCTGGTGATCCCCGCCGCCGCGGGCCGCGCCGTAGGCAAGGGGCTCGGCGGCGTGGTGGGCTACGCCATGCTCACCGGCGTGGTGGGGGTGTTCGCGGGCTTCGTGGCGGGCCACGCCTTCTCCTGGCCCGAGGGCGCCGCGATCGTGATCATGCTCGCGGTGCTCTTCTTGGCCTCGCTCGGGGTGCAGCGCCTGCGCGCGCGGTGAAGGCGGGGGACGAGGGCGCGCGGGCGCGTGCCCGCGGCCGCTGGGCTAGGATGGTCCGATGCACCGGATCGCGGCGAAGCTCCTCGCCCTGTCGCTGGCCGTCCCCGCGCTCGGAGCCTGCCGCACCGTGTGCCACACGCCCATCCACGAGCGCCGGACCACGCTCACGGAGCGATCGGAAGGCGCCGCCGCGATCGTCGCGGCCACCTACGCGGAGCTCGGGCTGAAGGGAGGCTCGCGCTCCTACCCCGCCGCCGAGTGCGTCGCCGCGTGCGGCCCGAAGGCGGCGCGCTGCGAGGTCACGGTGAGGTTCGAGGGCCCTCCGGGTCGACCGACCTCGAGCGAGGGGACCGTCGTGTGCAAGCAGGCCGGCGAAGCGGTCTGCCACGAGGACTTCGATCCGCTGAACCTGGGGACGTGCCCGTACGGCTGCGGCCGCCTGCCCGCGCTCGACGCGGAGGCGCTGACGCGGCTGCTCGGCGCGTTCCCGACGGGCGAGGGCGGCGCCTCGCCCGCCCCACACGCCACGCCGCTCGCGCTCGAGGTCGGGCGCATCGCCGCGCTCGAGGCCCTCAGCGTCGGCGCGTTCGCGCAGGTCGCGCGCGATCTCGCGCGCCAGGGGCTCCTCTCGCGCGAGCT
>CAZHGG010000133.1:7710-10027 GCA_964531755.1 uncultured Polyangiaceae bacterium | reverse complement strand
GTCGTGCAGCGCAGCGCCTGGCACTGGCCCGCGCCGCCGCTCGCGAGGGTGCACGAGTCGCCGGCCTTCTTCCCCGAGCAGGGGGACGCGGCCGCCGTGTCGTTCGCGCCGCACGCTGGCGTCGGCGTGGGGCCCGGGGCGACGTCCGCGCGCGCCACGCGGGCGAAGGCGAGTGAGAGGGAGAGCGTGAGACAGGCGCCGGCGAGGCCCGTGAGCATGTGCGTGCGCATGTCCGAAGGGTATCGCCGCTGCGCCTCCCCGCGATACCCAAAAAGAGCCCGCCTCAGGCGCGGTCGATCGCGCGCGACAGGGCGCGCACGAAGGCCCACGGCGCCTCCATCGGGATCGCGTGCCCCACGCCTGGGAAGCGCACGAGGGTGGCGCCGGGCACCGAGCGCGCGAGGGCGAGCTGGCCCTCCGCGGGGTACATCTCCGAGGCCTCCCCGACCATGAAGGTCACGGGGACCCGAGTGCCGACGAGCGCGTCGCGAAAGTCGTAGCCCTGCTCCAGATAGGCCCGCAGGCAGTCCATGTAGATAGGCCAGTTCGCCAGCGGGAAGACCCGCTTGGCGAGCTCTTCGCGGTGGACCGCGCCCGTCGCCGCCTTGAGCCACCCGGGGCGGAACGCCGAGCGCAAGAAGCTCGCGAAGGCCGCGCGGACGCGCTCGCGGAGCGGCGCGGGGAGGGCGTCGAACGGCCGGCCGCGCAGCGGATCGACCTCGCCCAGCAGCGCGCGCATCTCGGCGAAGCGCGCCGCCTGCTCGTGCCCGAAGAGGCCGTGCGTGTAGTCTGCATCGTTCTGGATGCGCGGCGCCTGGTCGATGTGCACGTAGGTCGAGACGCGCCGGAACCCGCCGCGCGCCGCGAGCGCGAGGCCGGTGAGGGCTCCCATCGAGAGGCCGCCGAGCACGACGCGCGGTTCGCCGAGGTGGGCGAGGAGGTCCTCCACGTCCTCGGCGTGCCCGCCGATGACGTCGGCGTGGGCGTAGTCGATCCCGTGCGAGCGCCCGAAGCCGCGCAGGTCGGGCAGGACGAACCGGTACTTGTGGGCGAGCGGCAGCACGAGCGGCAGCCACATCGCCCCGTGCATGGCGAAGCCGTGGAGCAGCACGACCGTGGGCCCTCGCCCGACCGTGTGCACGTGGAGAGAGCGGCCGTCGCGGAGGGGGACCTGGGGCATCGGCGCTCCTACTTGCGCACGCGGCGGAACGCGTCGCCGCGGCGGCGCCACGCCCGCGCGGCGGTGAGGTGGACCGGCGTGGACACGGGCAAGGCGCGGGAGGTCTTGGCTTGCATGGCGACGCGCCTCGCGGCGAACCTCCAGCAGACCCGGCTTCTCGTGCACACGCAAGTGGCGTCACGGCTCCGGCCCGAGCGCGCCCTTGGCGGTCGCGAGGAAGCGCGCGCGCGCCGTCGCGTGGTCGACGACGGGGAGCGGGTAGGTCGAGCCCAGGGTGATCCCCGCGGCGCGGAGCGTGAGGGCGGGCGCGAGCCACGGCGCATGAATGTATTTTGCATCCAAGCGCGCGAGCTCGGGCAGCCACCGCCTTACGTAGGTGCCGTCGGGGTCGAACTTCTGCCCCTGGGTGATGGGGTTGAACACGCGGAAATAGGGCTGCGCGTCGCACCCGCACCCCGCCGACCACTGCCAGCCCGCGTTGTTCTGGATCCAGTCGCCGTCGGTCAGGAAGCGGAGGTAGTGCGCCTCGCCCCGGGTGTAGGAGATCAGCAGGTGCTTCGTGAGGAAGCTCGCGGTGATCATGCGCGCGCGGTTGTGCACGAAGCCCGTGGCCAGGAGCTCGCGCGCCGCCGCGTCGATCACCGGGTAGCCGGTGCGGCCGTCGCGCCACGCGGCCCACGCGGCCTCGTCGTCCCGCCACGGGAAGCGACGGAACGCCGGCTTGAACGGCTCGGTCAGCACCTCGGGGCGCGCGTCCGCGACGTGGTGGGTGAACTCGCGCCAGAGCAGCTCGTTCGTGAGCTTGTCGGCGCCCTCGGACAGGCGCGCGGGCGAGGCGTCCGAGGCGGCGGTGACCGCGTTCCACACGGTCCGGGGGGAGAGCACGCCGAACTTGAGGTCTTGGGAGAGGCGGCTCGTGCCCTCGACGCCGAGGTGATCGCGTGCGGTCGCGTATTCGCCGAGCCGCGTGGCCACGAAGGCGTCGAGGCGCGCGCGCGCGGCGCGCTCGCCGCCGCGGAGCAGGCGCGGGTTCTCGGTGAGGCCGAGCTCCTTGGGCGTCGGGAGCGCGCGCGTGACCACCGCGCGCGCCGCCTCGGGGAGGGGAGGGAGCCTCCGCGGTGCGGGCAGACACGGGCC
>CAZHGG010000133.1:0-7610 GCA_964531755.1 uncultured Polyangiaceae bacterium | reverse complement strand
CGCGCGCCGCCTCGGGGAGGGGAGGGAGCCTCCGCGGTGCGGGCAGACACGGGCCGACGGTGACGGCGCGACGAAACGCCCGCGCGAACGGCGTGAACACCGAGAACGGGCCGCCTTGGCCCGTCCGCACCGCGCCGTGCGGCGCGAGCAGCTCGCCGTCCATGAGCTCGAGCGGCACCGTGAGGCGCGCGCGCACGCGGCGATCGCGGGCGCGGCCGAGCGGCTCGGTCCACGCCTGCGCGACCACGCGCTCCACGGCGAGCTCGCGCGCCAGCCGAGGCACCACCTCGTCGCTCCGGCCCTCCACGAGCAAGAGCCGTGACCCCGCGTGCTCGAGGTTCTGGGCGAGCGACGCGAGCGACTCGAGCAGGAACAACATGCGGTGCGGCAGCTCCCGCGCGCGCTCGGGGGCAAAGAAATACGGGTCGAGCACGAAGAGCGGCACGACCTCGCCGGCGGCCGCGGCGCGGCTCAGCGGCGCGTGGTCGCTCACGCGCAGGTCTTTGCCGCGGAACCAGACGAGGGTGCGCATCTCGGGAGCTACGATGCCACGACGAGGCGCCGGGGTTCACCCGCACCAACGCGGGGCGCAGGAGCGGCGGGCGCTCGACGCGCGCCCTCCGTGCCGGCAGGGCTCTCGTGCGGTAAGACCCCCTCATGACCGACTTCACCCGAAAGCCCGCGTCGCTGCACACGACGGGCGCGAACGAGGCCGTGCGAGCGGCCATGTCCGCCGACCTCCATGACTTCGAGCTCGCCGGGCGACGACGGCTCGCCGCGCTGGCCGGTCCGGTGGTGCACCCGCGGTTCGGGCACCGCGTCTGGGACATGGCCGAGTACGCCTTCCTCGACGCGGAGCAGGCGCCCGCCACCGTGAACCCCAGCCTCTGGCGCCAGGCGCGGCTCAACTCCATCGCCGGGCTGTTCGAGGTGGTCCCCGGCGTGTACCAGGTGCGGGGGATCGACCTCTCGAACGTCACGTTCATCGAGGGTCGCGAGGGATGGATCGTGATCGATCCGCTCTCGTCGAGCGAGACCGCGGCCGCCGCGCTCGAGCTCCTCCAGCAGCACCGCCCCACGCGGCCGATCACCGCGGTCATCTACACGCACAGCCACGTCGACCACTTCGGCGGCGTGCGAGGCGTGATCGACCAAGCCGACGTGGACGCGGGCAACGTGCGGGTGATCGCGCCCCAGGGCTTCCTCCACGCCGCGATCAGCGAGAACGTCATCGCCGGCAACGTGATGGCCCGGCGCGCGACCTACATGTACGGTCGGCTGTTGCCGTCGGCGCCCGACGGCCACGTCGACTGCGGTCTGGGCAAGGCGATCCCCTTGCTCGGCACGTTCGGGCTCATCGCGCCGACCGAGGAGGTCTCCGCCACGGGCACGGAGCTCGACGTCGACGGCGTGCGGATCGTGTTCCAGCTCACGCCCGACACCGAGGCGCCCGCGGAGATGAACTTCTTCTTCCCGGGCAAGCGCCTCTTGTGCATGGCCGAGAACTGCTCGGCCACGCTGCACAACGTGTACACGCCGCGCGGCGCCCCGATCCGCGACGCGCTCGGGTGGAGCAAATACATCGATGAAGCCATCGAGCTGTTCGCCGCCGACACCGACGCCGAGTTCGCCTCGCACCACTGGCCTCATTGGGGTCGCGACGAGGTGCGCCGTCACCTCTGCACGCAGCGCGACGCCTATCGGTATCTGCACGACCAGACCATGCGGCGCGCCAACCGGGGCGAGACCCCGCGCGAGATCGCGGAGGACTTCGCGATGCCTCCGACGCTCGCCGGGCAGTACACCCTGCGAGGGTACTACGGGACCGTCAGCCACAACGTGAAGGCGGTGTACCAGCGATACCTCGGGTGGTTCGACGCGAACCCGGCCAACCTCCACCCGCTGCCCCCGGTCGAGGCCGGGGCTCGCTACGTCGAGTGCATGGGCGGCGCAGAGGAGGTGCTGCGAAAGGCCCGGGCCTCGTTCGACGCGGGCGACTACCGGTGGACGGCCGAGCTGCTCAACCACCTCGTGTTCGCCGACCCCACGCGGGCCGAAGCGCGCGCCCTCCAAGCCGACACGCTGGAGCAGCTCGGCTATCAGGCCGAGTCGGGTCCCTGGCGCGACTTCTACCTCACCGGCGCCCAGGAGCTGCGCCAGGGGGCGCCGATGCTGCCCCCCATGCTGGGCGCCAACCTGGAGCTGCTCCGGGCCATGACGACCGGGATGTTGCTCGACCTCCTCGGCGTGCGCCTCGACGGACCGCGCGCCGCCGCGGCGGTGGCGGCCGACGGCCCCATCGCGCTGAACCTGGTGGTCTCCGATGAGCCGTGGTTCGTGGAGCTGTCGAACGGCGCGCTGCACGCCATCGCCGGCCGCCACGACGAGCGCGCCGACGTCACCGTCACGCTCGACCGAGGGGCGCTCGCCGAGATCGCGTCGGGGGTGCAGCGAGGCGCACTCCACGCCGTGGACATCGCGGGGCGCCACGAGACCTTCGACCGACTCCTCGCCCTCCTCGACGCGTTCAACATGGGCTTCCCCATCGTCGAGCCCTGACGGCGTGAAGGCGGATCGACGGCTGCCGCCTCGCGGTCGGCTGACTGGCTGCTCCACCAAGGCAGGTCGCGCCCCGCGCGCATCGAGCCCGGCCGCGCGGGAGTCGGTATGGGACTATCCGCGCCCGCCCCGCTGCGCGTCCTCGAGACGAGCCACCCGCCGGCGTACTACGTCCCCGTCGTGAAGAGCCCCTCGGGGGGAGCATCCGCGCGTGGCGTGGCTCGGCTAAGGCACGACGGGTGGCGCTCGCCGTATCTCGATAGCGGGCAAGTACTCGTACGCCCCCGCATCGGGCTTGCCGTCGCGAAGCGCGTGCGTGAGGTCGTCGCGAAGCCACGCGTAACCGAGCGCCGTCCCCATGTCCACCATGGGATCGGTGCGCGCGAACCCCCGATACGCGCACGTCTGGCGCGTCCGGTTGCCACCGCCGTCGAGGTATGACCCCGAGAACGGCGTCGCGGCGTCGCTGCACACGACGTTCGTCTGCACCTTCACCTGACAGCCTCCGATGCCCGAATACGCGTTTCGCCCCTTGAAGAACAGGTTGTTCACCACGAGCGTCGTGTCGTGCTTCGGACCGGATTGGACGCAGGCCACGTCCTTGACGTCGGCGCCCATGCTCTGGAAGGTGTTGTGGGCGACGACGGTCTGGCTCCGCGCGACGCGCACCCCCTCGAGGGATTCGAAGAAGTTGTTGAAGACGCGCGCCCCGCCGCCGGCGATGTCGACTCCGCGCGTGGTCTTGATCGTGTTGTACCCGATGTACGGCGACTCCCGGTCCGCGCGGACCACGACTCCGGTCGTGTTGAACGAGGCCCTGAACTCGTTGTCGAAGACCCAGGCGCTGCTGTTCGCGAGCTGCACCCCGATACCCCCGGAGGAGAGCGAGAAGGAGTTCTTCTCGATCTTGGGGCCGCCGCCCGCGACGTCGATGGCCAGCGGGAGCTCGCTGAAGGTGTTGCGAGCGATCGTGGGCGAGGCGTTCGTCACCACGATCGCCGTGCGCGTCTTGGTGAAGGTGTTGTCGGTGATGTCCGCGGTGCCTCGCGCCTCGATCGCCACCGCGAAGTAGTCCGTGAAGCTCGACCTCTGGACCTTGCCTGTCGACAAAATGATGCCCCGCGCGGCGCCGCCGATCGTCGAGGTGAACCTGAAGGCGGTCTCCTCGACCGTGACCCTGGCGGCGCTGCTGGCGTCGATGCCGCTCTGGGATCCGTACCGACCGCCGAGGACGAAGCTCAGCCCGTGGAGCTTCACGTCGTCCGCGGTGACACGCATCACCGGCGAGGTCCCGACGTTCGCGCAGATGTACGAGGCACCGATGGCGCCAATGAGGGTCACGCGCTTGTTCACGACGATGGTGCCGTCTTCGCACAGAGGCGATTTGACGTAGATCACGTCGCCGGTCGCGGCATGGACGAGCGCCGTCGAGACCTTCGAATACCCGGTCTCGAAGCTGGTGCCGCTCTGCCCTCCGGTGGAGGAGCCCCACACATAGATGTCCTTGGCGAGCGCGGGGCTCGCACAGAGGAGCAAGCACGCGACGAGAGGACTCTGGGTGAGGATGCGCATCGGCCGATGGTTCGATGCATGGGACCCTGTGTCAACCGGCAGCTAAGCTAGCGGTCGCGATTCGCCGCCCGATCGCGCGATGCTGTCGCCGCCGCCGCCACGGCAGGCTCACCGCCGCGCGAAGTCGGGTTGTCGAAACGCGAGCCGCGTCCCAAGGAAAGGAATATCCATCGACCATGCGCTCTCTCCTGCCCGCGGCCCTCGCGGTCGCCGTCGCGACGCCCCTCGGGCTCGCGGCCTGCCGCGCCGATCCCCCGCAGGCCGCCGACGCGTCCGCGACGTGCACAGGGGCGATGTTCGGTCGTCCCGGTCCGCAGACCGGGCTCTCCGAGGCCGAGTGCGGGCCGCGGTGCGCGTGCGCCGACCCGCCGTTCGAGCAGCCCGACTACACCGAGGCCGATCTCGCCGCGCTCGAGTCGCTCACGCTGCTCGACCCACCCAGGGAGCTCACGGCCGACCCGTACGCCGCGCCGCCCGCCGCCACCGGCTCCGCGGACGCGACCGTGTGCGCCGTGCTCCGGGAGCCCGCGCCCGCGAAGAGCTACCGCCTCCGCTCGTTCGACTCGCCCGCCGCCGCAAAGGCCGCGGGGGCGCAGATGACCCACGTCGGCGCGTGCGGGCTCTGCTCGCCGCTGCGCGATCTCGCCGTCTACATTCGCCGCCCCGACCTCACCGCGCCGGTGCGCGACTGCGGCGTGAAGCACGGCGGCGACGCGGCGGCGCAGCTCGCGTGCCTCGAGGCGCTCGGCTTCGACCGCCCGTGCGCGCAGATCTGGTCGTACAACACCGACCACACCCGCGCGCGCTGCCTCGGCCCGTGCATCGCCGCGCTCACCAAGCCGTACAATGAGCCCGACGGCGCCATCAACGCGTGCCTCCAGTGCGACGAGGACGAGAGCGGCCCGGTGTTCAAGGCCGTCGCGGGGCGCTCTCGGCGCAACACGGGCGTGGCCTCGACCATGTGCCGGCCGTGCAGCGAGGTCACGCCGCTCGTGCACCGCTACTGACGCGCGCTCCCGGCCCCCAGGCGGCGAGTTTCGTGCTCGCGAGCGTCGGCAGAGACCACCCGCGGCTGGGCTCCAGCCCTGCGCGTGAGAATGCCCACCATGCTATGTGGAGGCATGGGGAAGCGTCTGCTGTCGAGTGTGACCCTCCGAGCGCTGATGCTCGCGGGCGCGGGCTGCTCGACCACGAGCGCGCCGACCGCGGGAGACGCGGCCGCTCCCAAGTACCAGTACATCAGCAATTGTCCCTATAGCCCGGTTCCTCACTGCAGCCCGACCATGCCCGCCGTGACGGATACGAGCGGAACGCTTTGTTCCGACCTCGGGATTGGCCCGGGGGACGCGTGCAGTCCGGGCGATCCGGTCTGCGTGCTCACGCGCGGGCTGCGTGACGGACCGAGCCCCGACGGTGGGAGCGTCGACGGCGGCGCCCGCCCTCCCTGCGTGCTCCGGGCGGAGACCCTGACCTGCACGGAGGTGAACGCGACGGGCACCGTCATCGGAGGGGCCATGGGGTGCCCGTCCTCGACCGCGAAGGTCAAGAAGCACATCGAGTACCTCACGCCTTCCGAGGTCTCCGAAGCCGCCCGCGAGATCCGCGAGCTCCCGTTGGTCCGGTACCGCTACAGGTCGCAGGGCGACGACGCCACGCCCACTGTGGGCATCGTCATCGAGGACGTGCCGGGCGCGTCGTTCGTCGACCGCGAGAACCAGCGCGTCAACCTCTACAGCTTCGTGTCGGCCACCGCCGCGGCGTACCAGGCCCAGGCCAAGGAGCTCGAGGTGCTCAAGGCCAGGCTGGCCGCGGTCGAGGCGCGGTGCGGCGGAGCCGGCCCTCCACGAGAGGCACCGCGGGAGCCCTCGAAGGTCTGCAGACCGTGACGGTCGACGAGGAGGGTCCACCATGCTGATTGGTCACTACGCCCCTGCGCTTCTCTTGAAGCGAGCCCGCCCCGACGTGCCGCTCTGGGCGCTGTTCGTCGCCGTGGAGACCCTCGACTTCTTGTGGAGTGGGTTCGTGCTCGCGGGCCTCGAGCACGTGCGGATCGTGCCGGGAATGAACGCGTCGAACGCGCTCGATCTCTACGACATGCCGCTCTCGCACAGCCTCGTGGCCGCCGTGGCCTGGGGGCTCGTGGGCGCCGCGGTGGGCGCGCTCGCGTGGCGCGGTCGGCCCGGTGTTTGGGGAGTGGCGGGGGTCTTCGCGCTCGCGGTGGTGTCGCATTTCGCGCTCGACCTCGTCGTGCACGTGCGCGATCTGCCGCTCGCGGGCGCGGGCTCCGCGAAGCTGGGCTTCGGGCTCTGGAACAGCCGGCCCACGGCCATCGCGGTCGAGGCGGGGCTCTTCGCCGGCTCCGCGCTGTTCCTGTGGCGCTCGGAGGCCCCGTCGGTGGCCGCGCGCCGCCGCTTCGCGCGGCTCGGCGCGGCGATGACGGTCGGGTGCGTGGTGAGCTACTTCGTGCCCACGCCCCCGTCCGCGGCGGCGATGGCCGTGAGCGGCCTCGCGCTCTACGTCGGTCTGGTGTGGGTCGCGTGGTCGGCGGAGCGGCCGCGGCGCGCGTGATCGACGCGCGACCGCTGGCCCTTCCCGCCGGCCGCGAAGCGCAGTATCTCGACGAGCATGACGTCCTCGCGCACCCCGGCCGACGCGCCTCGCTCTGCGTCACGAGGCACGGTCGCCGAGCTCGAGGCGTCGGAGCAGGCGCACAGGGCCGACCCCGAGCGCGCCGACATGCTGCGCCGCGCGCGCCTCTTCAAGACCGGGTGGCTCGAGCTCGCCGAGGCGCTCGTCCGGGCGCGCAAGAAGCGCAGCTTCGAGGCCTGGGGGTACGCCTCCTTCGAGGACTACACGAAGAAGGAGCTGCGCCTCCGCCAAGAGACCGTCGACAAGCTCACGGGGTCGTTTCTGTTCCTGAAGGAGCGCGCGCCCGACGTGATGGAGCGCGACGGCCTCACGCAGAAGATCCCCAGCTACGACTCGGTCGACTTTCTCCGCCGCGCGGAGGAGCGCCCCGACGCCCCGCCCGAGATGATGGAGGAGCTCCGCAAGAAGGTGCTCGAGCACCCGGTGTCGATGCCGACGCTCTCGAAGCACTTCGCGCCCACGATCTTCCCGCCGAGCGAGCCCGACCGCGTGGCCCGCGAGAAGGCGTCCATGAAGGCCGCGGCCGAGCGCCTCCGCGACACGCTCACCGAGTCGCGCTCCGCGCCGATGGGGCTCGCGGGCGATCTCATCACGCTGCTCGAGCGGCTCCTCGCGACGCTCGAGGTCGGCGAGTAGCGGGCAGGGCTGGCCGGAGCTCGGCTCCCCGGGAGGGACGCGCCGCCGCCCGCGCTGGGCGACGGACTCGTCGGGCGCCCGCCCCTCGCGTACGCTGTGGGAGGGGCGAGCCCGTGAAAAAACGTGCAACCTACCAGGATGTCCTCGACGCCCCGCCGCACAAGGTCGCCGAGGTCATCGACGGCGAGCTGACG